>CAZIVN010000185.1:0-5078 GCA_964542685.1 uncultured Halobacteriales archaeon | reverse complement strand
CGAGGGTAGCGAGAAGGTCGGCGAGAGCGCACTGGGCGCCGGCGAGCGGGAGTAGTCACCGCGTGTACGTCTCCAGTTTCTGGATCCGGCCGTCGTCCAGCGTGAACACGTCGACGAACTCCACCAGCGAGTCGCCCTCCGGCGAGCGCACGGTCCCGCGGGCGGCGAGTTCGTCGTACTCGTCCGGGCTGTCGGTGCGGTACAGCGCGGCGAGTTCGTGGGTCGCGTCGGCGACGGGGCGTTCCTCGCGCATGAACCGGACGAACGCCTCCCGGCCGACCAGTGCCCGGTCCGGGCGGCGCTGTGCGAACGACGGCGAGAGCAGGTCCTCGAGTCGCCCGTAGGCCTCCTCGTCCAGTGCCGCGTAGTACGACCGGACCGTCTCCTCGGCGTCCATGTGGCGGTATCGGTGGGCCGCGTTCAAAAACCTCTCCGTCTTCCGGGCGGTCGGAGCGCTTCCGCCCGCCGTCGCGAGCCTTTTGCCCGTCCGGTCCGTCGCTCCGGCCGTGCGCGCAGTCGCCATCAACGTCGCGGCCAACACCACCCTCCCGGGGTTTCGGGGGCCGATCTACCCCGACGGCTCGTTCGTCTACGTCCCGATACCGGAGCGCGAACCGACCGACGACCCGACACCGACGTACGCGGACCTGGACCTGCCCGTGGAGATTCCCGAGACTCTCCACGACCGACGGGTGCACCTCGATCCTGCCTTCGCCGGCCTGTACGGCGCGGAGACGTACACCTACGGCGACGAACACGGCGTGAAGGCCAGCCCGCTCTCGGCGTTGTCCGCCGGCGACTACGTGTTCTTCTACGCGACGCTGTCGACGGCCGGCCGGGGGGAACTCGGCGTCCGCGAGGACCCGGCACCGGCCGACTGGCAGGCCCCGGAGTGGGGCGCGTACCTGATCGGGGGCTTTCGGCTGGCGGTCGATCCGGTCGACGGCGAGGAGTACCGCGACCTGCCGCCCGCCGAGCGCGAGCGATTCGGAGAGAACGCACACCTGCGCCGGGCCGACCCGGACGCGAAGGTGATGCTCGCCGGCGATCCCGACGCCTCCCGACTGTACGACCGCGCAGTCCCGCTGTCGAGTCGGACGGCCGGCGCCGACCCGAACCGACTGGTCACGGTTCACTCGGAAGACTCGGGGAAGGGACCGTGGTGGCGCCGGCCGCTCCGGTACGACGCCGACGGGACGGAGACGCTGCTGTCGGTCGTCCGGAGCGGGGACTACGCGGCGGCGCTCGAGTGACGGGTGCGTGTCCGGTCGCGTGAGCGGGGCCTCACTCGCCCCAGAACAGGAACAGCAGGACGCCCAGGATCAGCAGGAGGACGAACCAGAGGCCGAACGTCTCGTTCGAGATGGGGCCGCTCTTGGCCGACGCGTTTGCCGCCTGTGTCGTCGTCTCCTGTACGGACGCGACCGCGAACGTGAGATCCATCGTTGGTCGAACAGCGTCGCGTCCTGTCGTTAAGCGTTACGTTCCGCGCTCGCGGGGAGTCTCGCTCCCGTCACTCGCCGCCGATGGTGTGGCCACACTCCGGACACTCCGTGCCCTCGTGGCGGAGTTCGTCGCTGGCCGACCGGACCTCCCGCATCACGGAGGAGATGCGGTCCTCGGCGTCGAGTTCCTCCTCGACGGAGAGGTCGACGCCCTCGACTTCCAGCAGGAACTTCGCGACCTCGGTGGACTCGTACATCACGTCGTCCAGTTCCTCGGCGGTGAAGAAGTCACACATCGCGCCGTAGAGGAAGGTCGCGCCGGCCGTCCGGACCTTCTCCTCGAAGGAGGCCCGCGCCTGGTTGACCGCCTGGGGGGTGTACGTGTCGGTCATAAACGGGACCAGTTCCGGCAGGTTCTCGCCGATCTTGGTCATCTCGACGCCCGTCTCGGTGCGGAAGTCGGCACACAGGCGCGCGATGGCCCACTCGCGGGCCGTGACGTACGTCCGCTCGCGCAGGAACTCGTTGACGCGTTCGTACCGGGCGGTGTCCATCTTCGTGAAGCGGTCGTAGGCCGCGACGTCCTCGGGCACGTCCCGGTCGCGGACCGCGTCCGGGTCGGGGACGCCGGGCCCGGGGTCGACGTCGGCCTCCCCGTCGCTTCCGTCGTCGGCGTCGGTTTCGCTCTCGTCGGCCTGGCTCTCCTCGCCCTCCGCCGCGTCGCTCTCGTCCCGAGTCTCGGCGGTCGCCGCGGCGTCTCCGGCGGCGTCTGGCGCGTCGCCGCCCCCGTCGGCCGCGTCGCCGCCCCCGTCGGCCGCATCGGCGTCGGTCGGAGCACCCACGTCGTCCGTCTCGTCGTCAGGGTCGACCCCCTCGCCGGCGGGCGTCGACGGATCCTCGCTCATGCCCCGGCGTTGCGAAGCGGCGGGCATAAGCGTGCCGCCGCGGCGGAACGGTTTTCGGTACCGCGCTCCCACTCCGGAGCATGAAGCTGTTACTCGGCCTGGCGGGCACCGAGGAGTCGGAACGCGCGCTGGCGGAGGTCGTAGAGCGGGCGGCCGCGGTCGGGGACGACCTCACGGTCGCCGTCGTCGAACGGGAAGGGGTCTCAGAGGCGGATCGGGACGCGACCCGCGACCTCGCGGTCGACCGCTGCGAGGCCGCGGGGCTGGACCCCGACGTCAGGGTGCTGTCCGGCCACCCCGGGAGCGAACTGGTCGAACTGGCCGAACGGGAGTCGTTCGACCGCCTGATCATCGGCGGCGGTACCGAGAGCCCGATGGGGAAGATCAACCTGGGCCCAGTCACGGAGTTCGTGCTATTGAACGCACAGGTGACGGTGACGCTGGTACGATGACGGGCGACACGCGCGTCTACCCCGACGAGCGAGCGGGACCGTTTCCGCCGCCGCCGCGGACGTTCGAGGACCGCGAAGGCCGGACGATCGAACTGAAAACCGCGGACGGGGACGACCGGGAGGCCCTCGTCGAGATGTACGTCTCGTTCGATCCGGAAGACCGCGCACAGGGCATCCCGCCGACCGGCGAGTCCGCGATTCGCGACTGGCTGCGGACGGTCCTCGACGAGGGGCCCGACGTCGCCGCCTGGCACGACGGCGCCGTGGTCGGACACGCAACACTCGTCCCGGAACGGGCGCTCGACGGCGGCCCGGACGGCGAGTCCCGGACGCTCGCGGAGACGCCCTGCGAACTCGCCATCTTCGTCGACCAGCCGTACCAGAGTGCCGGGATCGGCCGGGCCCTCCTGGAAGCCACGCTCGGACACGGCGCGAGCCTGGGCATCGACCGCGTGTGGCTCACCGTCGAGCGCTGGAACCACGCCGCCGTGGGCCTGTACGAGACGGTCGGCTTCGAGCGCAGCGGGACCGACCGCTTCGAACTGGAGATGGCGATCCTGATCGAACCGCCCGACGACGGCTGATACGGTTTAGTTTCATTCGTTACCGGTGATCGCCGGTACCGTACGGGCGATTACCGGTAAACAGTGAAACTAAACCGTATGACGGTCCGGCCGCCGGTACCGCTCGGTATCAGACGGAGAGCACTGGCTGGCTGGCGTACTGGAGCACGTACCCGGCGGTCTTCTCCAGGACGTCGCCGTGGTCGCGCTCGCGTGGCAACACGACGAAGTCGGCGTCGACCTCCTCGGCGGCGTCCAGGACGACGCTGCCGGGGTGGACGGTCTTGCGCCGCGTCGAGAAGCCGTACGCGGAGGCGGTCGTGACGGGCACGTCCGACGACGCGGCCATCTCGGTGACCGTCGACAGGGTCGCGTCAATCTCGTCGGCGACGGCGTCGTCGTCGGCGGTTCCGGTCTCGACGGCCCGGACCACCGCTTCCGCGAGGACGTACAGGGCGTGGACCCGCGCGTCGTAGCGGTCGGCGACGGCGACCCCGTACTCGACGGCGCGCAGTGCCCGCTCGCCGTCGCTGACCGGGACCAGGACGGTGTCGACGGTGAGCTCCGCCCCGTCTGCGTTCGAACTCATGCATCCGACTCCTCGCGCGCCGGGCAAAAAGGCTACCGTCCCGCCACTGTCGAGCGGGCCGTCCCCCGAGCGGACTGTGAGCCTGCCACAGAGACCCGGAGAGTCGGAAATGATTTACCCACGCCCCGAGAGGTGACCGTGCATGAACCGCGCACTCGCACTCGTCGAGAGTGACGAAGCGACGAAGGCACTCGTCCGCGAGGCCGGCGAACTCGCTGCCGGCGTCGACGCCGAGTTGCTGTTGTTGCACGTGACGACCGAAGACGAGTTCTCGGAGCAGGCCGACGCGCTGGCCGGAATGGCGGAGTACGGCGGGTCCTACGGCTCGGATAACGCCCGCGACGGCGCCGAGACGTTCGCCCGCGACATCGGCGAGGAAGTTCTCGAGGAGATCGACGTCGACTGGCGACCGATCGGCGCCCTGGGTGACACCGCAGCCGAGGTGGTCGACGTCGCGGAGGAGTTCGAGGCCGACCACGTGTTCATCAGGGGCCACCAGCGCTCGCCCGCCGGGAAGGCCATCTTCGGCGACCTCGCCCAGGACGTCATCCTGACCTTCGAGGGTGCCGTCACGGTCACCACGGACTGATGATCACCGTCGACAGCATCGTCGTCGCGACGGACGGCTCCGAGAGCGTCCGCCGGGCGGTCGGCGTCGCCCTGGACCTCGCCGAACGATTCGACGCCGAGGTCCACGCGCTGTCGGTCGTCGACACCGACGAGATAGCGTCCTCGCCGTCGGAGTTGCGCGACGACCTCGCCGACGCCCTGGAACGCCAGGCCCACGAGGCCCTTGGCGACGTCCGGGACCGGACGGACCGCGCGGTCACGACGGCCGTCCGCGAGGGTCGACCGGCCGACGAAATCGGGGCCTACGCCCGCGAGGAGGACGTCGACGCCGTCGCCGTCGGGACCCGCGGGCGCCACGGCGAGAACCGGCTGCTGATCGGGAGCGTCGCCGAACGGGTCGTCCGGACCTGCCCGGTGCCCGTCCTGACGGTGCGGCAACTGGACGGCGAGGAGTGACCGCGCCGGACCGATGGCACGCTCCGACCACGCCGTCGTCGTCAACGTCGACGTCGCCGTCGCCCGCGACGACGAGTATCTCCTGATCGAACGCCCGG
>CAZIVN010000184.1:0-5121 GCA_964542685.1 uncultured Halobacteriales archaeon | reverse complement strand
TCCGGGACAACGAGGCCGCCCTCGCCGAGGCCGCCGAGTCGACGACGAGCCACGGGGAACTGCTGGGCGTCGAACCGTACGTCGTCGGCGACTCGGTGTACCTCCGGTTCGCCTACGACACGAAGGACGCGATGGGGATGAACATGGCCACCATCGCGACGGAGGCGGCCTGCGACGTCGTCGAGGCGGAGACGCCGGCCTCGCTCGTCGCACTGTCGGGCAACCTCTGTACGGACAAGAAGCCCGCCGCGGTCAACGCCGTCGAGGGCCGGGGGCGGACCGTCGTCGCCGACGCCGTGATTCCCGAGGGCGTCGTCGCCGAGCGTCTGGACACCACGGCCGACGCCATCGTCGAGGCGAACACCCGCAAGAACCTGGTCGGCTCCGCGAAGGCGGGCGCGCTCGGGTTCAACGCCCAGGCGGCCAACGTCGTCGCCGCCGCGTTCCTCGCGACGGGACAGGACGAGGCCCAGGTCGTCGAGGGGGCAAACGCCATCACGTCCGTCGGGGCCCGCGAGGACGGTCTGTACGCGAGTATCAGTCTCGCGAGCCTCGAGGTGGGGACGGTCGGCGGCGGCACCAAACTGCCCACCCAGCGCGAGGCGCTGTCGGTCCTCGGACTGGGCGGCGGCGGCGACCCGCCCGGCGCGAACGCCGACGCACTCGCGGAAGTGATCGCGGTCGGCGCGCTGGCGGGCGAACTGTCACTCCTCGCCGCGCTCGCCTCCCGGCACCTCTCGTCGGCCCACGAGCAACTCGGCCGCTAGGGGTCGCCCTCGTCGGACTCCGCGTGACTCGCCAGCGGTGGTGCCGGGCCCCTCGCCCGGACGTCGTCGACGCCGACGTACAGCAGCGCGACCCCGCTCGCACCGGGTGTCGCCAGCGAGACCGCCGCCAGCCGAACGTCGCCCAGCGTCCGCCCGGCCCGTCACCCACGTCGTCGCAGCGAGTCCGCGAGGAACAAGGCGCCGGCGATCACGACGACGACGCCCGCGACGACGAGCGGGCCGCTCCCGACGGACGCGCCGGCGAACAGCGTCAGCCACGCGCCCGCACCGAGCGCGTGGCCGACGGCGAGTCGGGTCTGCCCCCGGTACCAGAACCCGGCGGCGCCGACGGCGAACCCGAGTCCGAGGACGCCGGCCGCGAGGACGAACGCCGGGATTCGAGCCCCGCCGACCGGCACCCTGTCGACGTAGGGCTGTGCGAGGAACAGCAGTCCGGCGGCGCCGACGACGGCGCCGACGACGACGCCCAGCGGGTCGAGTCGTCCGACGATGCCGTCCGGTGCGGCGTCGCTACCGGGGCCGTCGCCGTCGAACGAGGACAGGGAGTCGTCGCTCACGTGTCCACTCCGGACTGGGACGGCTTGAACCTTTCAGCGCCGGTCGGTTCGGCGCCACCGTCGCACTCCCCGATACTCGACGACCACGACCCGTATCAGAGCAGTCGGTACCGGCCGTCCCGGACGGCGACGGTGCCCGCCCGACGCAGTTTCTCCAGGCTCTCCCGGACGTACTCGGCGTCGACGCCGCGTGCCCTTGCGTACTCGACCACCGCGGCTTCCGTGGGGTCGTCCAGTTCCCGGAGCCCCGAGAGGACCGTCTCGCGCTTGCTCGACCCGCCGTTCCCGGTGCCGTCGGTCGCGCGGTCGCCGGCGGCGGCGGTCTCGTCAGGGTCGACGCCGGCCGATTCGAGGTACTCCTCGTCGTCCATTCCGGCGGCCATCGCGTCCTCGCCCAGGGCGTCGAACGAGTCCAGTTCGGCGAAGGCGTCGCCCTCGCCGCTCCGGTTCGCCAGCATCGACGCCCGGACCTCGCGGACGTGGTCCTCGTCGTCGTCCGTGACGAACTCCCGCAACAGGTCGTACCGGTGGCGGGTGCCACAGCGGGGACACTGCGAGGTGTCCGGGCGGTCGGCGACGACCCACAGCGCGCGACACTCGCTACAGCCGACGAGGGCGTACATGGTCGGTCGTCGGGCGCCGTCGGAGTTGAACCTTCGTGCTCGACGCGACGGTTCGGACGTCACGACGTGGCGCGCCCCCGGGCGAGCAGAGGGGCTGGACGGCCCGTTGAAGGTAAATACGTCCGGCTTCGAAATGTCGTATGGAACTAGCGACTCGTAGCGGTAGCCCGTGCGGCCCTGCTGGGGTGTGACACCCATGGACGTGTTTCCGACGCCGGACGCGCCGCGAGTGGGGGTAATCGGCGGTGACGACCGCGAGCGGGTCGCCGACGTGCTCGGAACGGACCACGGCCTGACGGCGGCGGACCTGGGCCGGAAGCCCGACCCGTCGGAGTTGCTCGTGTCCGGGAGCGTCCCGGACTGTGTCGTCGCCGTGGACGACGCGGACGTCGCGGAGACGGTGCGTGACGTCCTGGACCGGCCGGTCGTCGTGTACGCCGACCTGAGCGACGACGCCGTCGCGGGACTGGTCGGCGACGACGCCGTGGACTACGTCCCGGCAAGCGCGGATACGCCCGACGTCGACCTCCTCACCGCCCGGGTGTGGGCGGCGACGCGGGAACACCGGCGCGAGGAAGAACTCTCCCTGCGGGCCGCCGCGATGGACCAGGCCGGCGTCGGCATCACCATCGCCGACGCTCGCCACCCCGACGAGATGCTGGTGTACGCCAACGAGGGGTTCGCCGACCTCACCGGCTACGACGTCTCCGAGGCCGTGGGCCGGAACTGCCGGTTCCTCCAGGGCCCGGACACGGACGACGAGACCGTCGCGGAGATCCGTGCGGCACTGGACGAGGAACGGCCGGTGTCGGTCGACCTCCTGAACTACCGGGCCGACGGGGAGCAGTTCTGGAACCAACTGGACATCGCGCCGGTGACCGACGAGGCGGGCACCGTCACCCACTACCTGGGCTTCCAGAAGGAGATCTCCGAGCGGAAGCGACTGGAGTCGCGCCTCGAACGCGAGAACGAGCGGCTGTCGTCGTTCGCCAGCGTCGTCAGCCACGACCTGCGGAACCCGCTCGCGGTCGCGCAGGCGGCCGTCGACGCCGCGGCGATGGAGACGACCGAATCGGAAACTGCGGCGGAACTCACCCGTGCCGACGGGGCCCTGAGACGCATCGAGACGCTGATCGAGGGACTGCTGACGCTGGCCAGAGGGGGCAACGCCGTCGACGACCCCGAACCGACGTCGATCCCGACGGTGGTCACCGCTGCCTGGTCGACCGTCGACGCACCGGAGGCGACGCTCGCCCTCGAGGGCGATCCCGGCACGATCCGGGCCGATCCCGAACGGCTCCGGACGCTGTTCGAGAACCTGTTCCGGAACGCGGTCGACCACGGGTCGCCGGACGTCCACCTCCGCGTCGGTGCGATGCCCGACGGGTTCTACGTCGAGGACGACGGTCCCGGAATTCCGCCCGAGGACCGCGAAACCGTGTTCGACGAGGGGTACACGACCGACGAGAACGGAACCGGTCTGGGACTGGCCATCGTCGAGACCATCGCCGAGGCACACGACTGGACCGTGACCGTCGCATCGGGCGCCGAGGGCGGAGCACGGTTCGTGTTCACGGACGTGGGCGTCGAACCCGGCTGACGGCTCATACGGTTTAGTTCCACTGTTTACCGGTGAACGTCGGAACGGAACGGGCGATCACCGGTAATAGGATGAAACTAAACCGTATCAGAGGACCTTGCGCATCTCGACGTGTGGGATCCCGTCCTCCTCGAAGACGTCGCCGACGCGGTCGTAGCCCAGCGACTCGTAGAAGCCCGTCGCCGTGGTCTGGCTGTGTAACACGACCCGGTCGTACCCGCGGGCACGGGCGACGCGCTCGACGGTCCGCACCAGTTCGGCGCCGATTCCCTGCTCGCGGTGGTCCGGGAGCACCGCGACGCGCTCGACCTTGCCGACGCCGTCGTCCGGTTCTCGCAGGCGGGCGGCGCCGATGGGCTCCCCCGGTTCGTCGTGGCCGTGGCCGGGTCCGTCGTGGTCGTCGCCGTCGTCGGCGTAGGCGACGAAGTGGACGGCCTCGTCCTCGTGGTCGTCCAGTTCCAGTTCCTCCGGAATCCCCTGTTCGTCGACGAACACGGCCATCCGGACCGCGACGGCGTCCTCGTAGGCGTCGTCGGTCCGGACGACGCGGACGTCTGCCGGCGGCTCGGCGGCGTCAGTCATCGCTCGACGCTTGTGGGCGGGGCCTCCTGTGCGTTGCGGAGGACCGTCGCGACGCTCGCCGTTCCGCCCGCCACCGCCTGTCAGTCCTCCCCTTCCGGGGCGACGCCCTCGACGGTGATGCCGCTCGGCGTCTCGAAGTAGACGGCGTAGTACCCGCCTGCGTCGGGGTGCCGGTCCTCGTACAGGAGCTCCGTCTCCTCGCGCCGACGGACGGCCTCGGTGATCCGGTCGACCTGGGCCCGCGAGGCGGCGTGGACGGCGACGTGGTCGAGGCCGGGCGTCGGGCGGTCGACGGTCCCCTCGGCGCTCGCTCGCTTCAGGACGAGGTACGTCCCGTCGAGGATCCAGGAGCGGCCACCGTCCCAGTCGTTCTTCCGCTCGTACCCCAGTTCGCAAAGCAGCCACTCCCAGGTGGGGTAGACGGCCTCCGGGTCCGGGACGGACAGTTCGATGTGGTGCAACTGGCCGGCGCGGTCGGGGTTGGCGTGGGTAGGATTCACGGCGAACGGGTCGGGGGGCGCGACGAAAACGGTGTGGGTGTGTCGGGCGGCGATCCGGAAGCGTTCAGGCCAGTTCCTCGATGGCCGCGACGACCTCGTCGGCGAACTCGCTGGTGGCGAGTTTCTCGGCGTCCTCGCGCTGTCGTTCGAGGTCGTAAGTGACCTTGCCCGCGGCGATGGTCTGCTCGACGGCGTCGCGGATCAGGTCGGCCGCGTCCTGCCAGCCCATGTACTCGAACATGATGCGCCCCGAGAGGATCATCGCGGTCGGGTTGACCTTGTCCTGGCCGGCGTACTTCGGCGCGGAGCCGTGGACGGGTTCGGCGAGACACTTGCCCGTGCCGAAGTTGGCGCCGGGCGCGATGCCGAGGCCGCCGATCTGGGCGCCACAGGCGTCGGAGATGTAGTCGCCGTTCAGGTTCGGCATCGCGAGGACGTCGTAGTTCTCGGTGCGGGTGAGGATCTGCTGGA
>CAZIVN010000183.1:0-5149 GCA_964542685.1 uncultured Halobacteriales archaeon | reverse complement strand
GGCGAGTACGACCTCGACGAGTTCGCCGCCGAGTTCCGGGCGCCCGGGCACGTCCACCTGCTCCGATCCGCGCCGCGGGGACTGGCCCAGCGACGCGGCCACACCGAACTCGGACTGGCACTGGCCGATGCCGCCAACCGACCCCCGGCCGTCGTCGTCTGCGAGATGCTCGACGACGACTCCGGCCACGCCCTCCCGAAGGCCACCGCACGCGCGTACGCCAGCGAGCACGGCCTCCAGTTCGTCGAGGGACGGCGCCTCGTCGAGCAACTGGGCTGACCGGCACGAAGCGATCGTTTCAAGTCCGTCTCGCGGCGCCGTGAGTGCATGACCGTCAGACAGGGGTTCATGATCGACGCGGCCTGCGACCGGCCCTTCGAGGCGGCGGTCGAATTCGCCGACGACCGTGGGTTCGATTTCGTCGAACTGAACGCCGAACAGCGCTACGACCGCCGGCGGGACGACCCCGAGCGAATCCGAGCGGCGACCGAGCGGGCGGGAATCGACCTCGTGGTCCACCTTCCGTACCGACTGGACGTCGGATCGCCACACGACCACGTCCGCGAGGGGGCGCTCCGGGAACTGGAAGCCTACGTCGACGCCGCCGCCGAGATGGGTGCCGAGCGGGGGGTGTACCACGCGGCGTCGGACGTCTTCCCGGACGTGTGGGACGACGCAACCATCGTGGACGCGATTCACGACAGCGTGCAGCGACTCCACGAGTACGGCGCCAACCGCGGTGTCGACGTCGTCGCCGAGAACCTGAAGGGCGACGCCGTCGACGTCCACGACTTCCCCGAGTTGTTCGCCCGGACCGACGCGATGGCCTGTCTCGACACCGGCCACGCACACGTCTCCGGAATGGACCTCGCCGCGCAGGCCGACCTGCTCCGCGAGTACGGCGACCGCATCGCACACGTCCACTGCAACGACACCCGGCGGGACGACGACGACGAACACCTCCCCGTGGGGCTGGGCCGCCTGGCCTTCTCCGAACTCGTCGCGGCGATGGTCGAGACCGACTGGTCGGGCACCTGCACCCACGAGGTGTTCGGGTACGACCTCGCGTACGTCGAGACCGGCAAGGTGCGGTTCGACGCGTTGCTCGACGCGGCCCGGTAGCACCGTGTCTCGGTGAGCGGGTGATACCCTGGCACCCAGAAACCCCCGACTGGCTGAACTCCGGGGGCTCACTGTGCGCCTCAGTCGCTTCGCACCCTGCGGTGCTTGCCTCGGCCGCCGTCCTCGGAAATCGAAGAGTTCTGCTGGGCTGTGGGAGCGCCTCGTTCTCCCGAACGCCGTTCGGCCAGTCGGGGCTTTCTGCGTGGCCACAGCAGTGCGTCGTCGTGCTCCACTCGACACGACCTCCGGTGAGGCCGGAACGTACAGGGGCGTGGGGGCCGTACACTCGGGTATGTTCCCCGAATCGTTCCCAGGCGGGCCGCTCGACGAGCGGACGCTGATCTACGAGTCGCTGGTCGCGGACGGGGACGACGTGGACGACGAGGCGTCGGACTCGGTCGAACGGGACACGCCGACTCCGTTCGCTTGCCTCGGCTGTGGCACCGTCACGACGGCACCCGACCCGCCCGAGAGCTGTCCGGCGTGTCACCGGACGCCCGGTGACCGGCGCGGCGGTGCACTGTTCCAGCCACTGGAGTGACCTGCCGGACGGCGTCGCACAGTCGGGCGGCGGTACGCGACGCGTACTCGCGCCACGGCAAGCATCGCGGTATCTTTATTGTCGCCTCACCACCAGTCTCACGCATGGCAACCTTCGAGGAGATGCGCGAGGAGTCGGCCGAACTCGACACGATCTGGATGGACGGCGAGTTCGTCGACTGGGAGGACGCACAGGTACACGTACTGACCCACGCGCTGCACTACGGGAGCGGCGTCTTCGAGGGCGCCCGGTGTTACGACACCGAGAACGGCGCCGCCCTGTTCCGCTGGGACGCCCACGTCGACCGCCTCTACGAGTCGGCGAAGCCCTACGACATGGAGATCGACCACGACCCGGAGGAGATCACCGAGGCGACCGTCGAACTGATCCGGCGCAACGACCTCGCGTCCTGTTACATCCGCCCACTCGTCTACTACGGCTACAAGTCCCTGGGCGTCTCCCCCGGCGAGTGCCCGACCCGGACGATGATCGCGACCTGGCCGTGGGGTGCCTACCTCGGCGAGGAGGCCATCGAGAACGGCATCGAAGTCAAGGTTTCCTCGTGGCGAAAACACGCCTCCAGCCAGATCCCGACCAACGCCAAGACGACCGGGCTGTACGTCAACAGCCTCCTGGCCGGCGAGGAGGCCCGCCGCAACGGCTACACGGAGGCCATCGTGCTCAACAAGGAGGGCAACGTCGCGGAAGGCCCCGGCGAGAACCTCTTCCTGGTCCGGGACGGCGAGATCTTCACGCCCGGCCTCTCGGAGAGCATCCTCGACGGCATCACCCGCGACACGGTCATCACGCTGGCCGAGGAACGGGGCTACGAGGTCCACGAGAACGTCTCCATCTCGCGTGGTGAACTCAACACCGCCGACGAACTGTTCTTCACCGGATCGGCCGCGGAGGTCACGCCGATCCGGCAGGTGGACAACGTCACCGTCGGCAACGGGTCGCGCGGCCCGGTCACCGAAGACCTGCAGTCGGCGTTCTTCGACCTCGTGAACCGCCGGACGGACGACCACGAGGAGTGGTTCACGTACGTCGAAGGCTGATACGGTTTCGCTCCACAGGCTCCTCCGCTGGGCCCTCGCCGCCGACTCAGTCGTCCTCGCTCTCGACGGCGTCGACGGGGACGGACTGGCCAATCTCGTCGGCGTCGCCGAACCCGGCCGAGAGGATCCGCGTCAGCGCCTCCTCGACGGTCTCGTCGGTCTCGGTGTACTCGTCGGAACGCATCTCGATGACGAACCCGGTCGTGATGTTCGGTGCCGTCGGCAGGAACAGGACGTCGCGGCCGTCCGATGCCTGCTTGCCGGTCTTGAACGCGGTCATCCGCATGCCGTCCCAGGTCTCGAGTTTCACCGGCGCCTGGAGTTCGTCGGTCCCTCCGAGTGCCGTCTCGGTGGCCATCTTCGAGGCGTTGTACACGACACGCAGGCCGGGCACCCGGTTCGCGAGGTCGTCGACGGCGGCCTCGAACAGGCCGCCGACGGCGGTTCGCATCAGGTAGCCCACCGCGAGCACCAGGGTGACGAACACCAGCAGCGTCAAAACGACGCGCAACAGTTCGGCAATCAGCGGTGCCTGACTGTCGGGGACCGAGCCGGCGACGACGTCCGCCGGGATGATGGCCTCCGGCGTCAGCCCCGCCACGAGGCCGTAGATCCAGACGATGACGTAGAAACTGGCGAGGATTGGAACGACGACTACCAGTCCACTGGCGAAGTCGCGTTTCCAGTTGCCCATGAACATCGTTCGACTCGTACCGGTCCGTTATCAGTCTGTCCGTTTCCCGTCAGGTCGCTGGGATCTCCCGACCACTGTCACCGCCCAAGCACGGCACGCGCGGCGAAGAGGACGTTCTCCTTGCGCTCCATCACGCGACGGTAGAAGTACGACAGCCACTTCTCGCCGTAGGGGACGTACTGGTAGGTCGGGTAGTCGGCGGCCAGTTCGCGCTGTGCGTCCTCCCGGACGCCCATCAGCATCTGGACTTCGAAGTCGGTCCCGTGTTCGGCCGCCAGGTCGGTCGCGTGGTCGATCATCGCGGGGTCGTGACTGCCGACGGCGACCCCCTCGTCGTACGTCTCGAACGCGTAGGTTAGCAGGTCGCGGTAGGCCTCGTTGACGCGGTCCTTGCGCTGGTAGGCGACCGATTCGGGTTCGTCGTAGGCGCCCTTGACGAGTCTGATCTTTCCCGGTGTGTCGGCCAGTCGCTGGACGTCCTCGCGAGTCCGCCGAAGGTTCGCCTGGAGACACACGCCCATGTTCCCGTCGTGGTCGTGAGCGAACTCCTCGTAGGCGTTCAGCGTCGCGTCGGTGGTCGTGTGGTCCTCCATGTCGACCCAGACGAACACGTCCCGCTCCGCGCCGTGGTCGGCGATGGCACGGAGGTTCTCCCGGAACGTGTCCTCGTCGACGTCCAGACCGACCTGGGAGGGTTTGACCGAGACGCAGGCGTTCGCCTCGGCCTCGGCGATGTCGTCGATCAGGCGGACGTACGCCTGGGTGTCCTCGGCGGCGGGGCCGGGCTCCTCGTAGTGTTCGCCCAGAAGATTCAGAATCGCACCGATCCCGTCGTCGTTGATCGATCGGGTGTGTTCGAGCGCCTCCGCCGGCGTCTCACCCGCGACGAACCGACTGGCGATGGGGGGGATCATGTTTGAGGGTTCGGCTGGACCGCATAAGTGGTTTGATGTTTCGAGTGCGCGTGGAGCGCCAGGTCCGGGGATTCACGTACGATACCGCGGCCAGGCCCGGCGTGCCCGGCGCGCGAACCCCGGTCCGCCAAGGCGGGTGTGCGAGGCCACGGACCGGGACCGAAGCGGTGGCCTCGCCTGTTCGCCCCCGTCCCGGTCAGAACTAGTCGTCCGCTGCGGGTGCGACCTTGTCGCGGTCGGCCCGCGGCCCCTCGAGGTCGACCGCGGGCAGGAGATCCCGCAGGTAACGGCCGGTGTGTGACTCCTCCTGGCGTGCGACCGCCTCGGGCGTCCCGGCCGCGACGACCTCACCGCCGCGCTCGCCGCCTTCCGGGCCCAGGTCGACGATGTGGTCGGCGTTTTTCACGAGGTCGAGTTCGTGTTCGATGACGACGACGGTGTTGCCCTTGTCCGTCAGTCGGTGGATGACGTCGATCAGTTTGCGCTCGTCCTCGGGGTGGAGGCCGGTCGTCGGTTCGTCCAGCAGGTACAGCGTGTCGCCGGCGTCGCGCTTGCCCAGTTCCTCGGCCAGTTTGACCCGCTGGGCCTCCCCACCGGACAGCGTCGTCGACGGCTGGCCGAGCTTCATGTAGCCCAGTCCGACGTCTTTCAGGAGTTTCAGCCGGCGACGGATTCCGGTGTGGCCCTCGAAGAAGTCGCACGCCTCGGCGACGCTCATCTCCAGGACGTCGGCGATAGTCGCGTCCTTGTAGGTGACGTCGAGCGTCGCGTCGTTGTACCGCGCGCCGTCGCACTCCTCACAGGGGACGTACACGTCCGA
>CAZIVN010000182.1:0-5151 GCA_964542685.1 uncultured Halobacteriales archaeon | reverse complement strand
GCGACCGCAACGCTTTGGCGACCGGGGCCGCAACGCCACCCCATGCCCGACCTCGCGCGGATCGACGTCCACCCAATCAAGGCACTCGACCCGACGCCCGTCGAGCGTGCGACCGTCGCAGCGAGCGGCGCACTCGCGTGGGACCGGCGGTACGCGGTCGTCGACGACGATGGCGACTACGTCAACGGGAAACGGGAGGCGAGCCTCCACCGCGTCGGGACCGAGTTCGACCTCGAGGCCGGGACCGTCGCCGTCGGGGAGCGTGACGGCGACCGCGAGCGGTTCCACCTCGACGACGACCGGGACGGGCTGGGCGAGTGGCTCTCGGCGTACCTCGGGTACGACGTCCGGGTCGTCCGCGACGACGACGGCCTCCCCGACCGGACCGAGGCCGGCGGGCCGACCGTCGTCGCGACCGGCACGCTGGAGCGGGTCGGCGAGTGGTTCGACCTGGACCGGGACGACGTCCGCCGGCGGTTCAGGGCGAACCTGATCGTCGACGCGCCGGCGTTCTGGGAGGACCGCCTGTACGACGGCCCCGACAACGTCGTCCGGTTCGACGTCGGCAGCGTCGCTTTCGAGGGGCTGAAGCCGTGTGCCCGGTGTGTCGTCCCGACGCGGGACCCGGACACCGGCAAGCAGGCGCCGTCTGACTTCCGGGAGCGGTTCGTCGAGCGCCGCCGCGAGACGCTCCCCACGTGGGCCGACGGCCGACAGTTCGACCACTACTTCCGGCTGTGCCCGATCACGCGACTGGCGAGCGAGGCGGCCGAGGACGAGGGAGACGGCGCGACGGACGGGTCGATCGGCGAGGTGGCCGTCGGGGACCCGGTCCGGATCGGCGAGCGTCGACCGCGGTGAGGGATCGACGGCCGGCGTCGGCTACCCCAGTTCCGTTCGCTTGAACTGGAGGTAGCCGAGCGCCAGCGACCCGACGGCCCAGGCGAGCATCACGAGCGCCGTGAACCAGGTCTGGGCGTACAGTTCGTCGCCGGTCTCGAACTGCTGGAACGACTCGTACTCGCCGAGGACGCCGACGAACACCTCCTTGGAGGTCTGGAGGTACGCGGTCGCGGGCGACAGCAGGCCGATGTACGTCTGGGTCTCGTCGGACAGCGTCACTCCGAAGAGGTCGGTGACGGTGCTGACGAGCGTCTCCAGGTTCAGCAGTGGCAGGAAGCCGAACCAGAACGGGATCAGCAGGAAGTACGCGCCGATGGCGCCGAACATCGCCCGCGAGCGGGAGGTCGTCGCCGCGGAGATAGCGACGAACAGGCCGACGAACGACGCGGCGTACAGCAGCGAGATTCCGGCGAACGTCGCGAACCGGACGGGGTCCGGGAACTCGCTGAACGCGGCGCCAGCGATGAAGAAGCCGACGGCGACGCTCAACAGGACCGCGGCGGCGGCGACGCTGAACCGCGAGAGGAGCTTGCCGGCGAAGTACTGCTCGCGGCTGTTTGGCAGGCCCATCGCGTACTTGATGGCACCGCTGACCCGGTCACCGGTGATACAGAGGTACGCCAGCGGCGCCAGGAACAGGGGGAACACGAACGCGGTGAACACCATCACGTCGAACAGCGTGCGGTACGGCTCGTAGAAGTCCATCTCCGAGACGAAGATCAGCACCACCAGCGCGGTGAACACGCCGATCACGGCGAGGACGATGTTCGACCGGCGGGCGTTCCGGAAGTCGTCCCAGGCGACGGTGAACGTCGACATCAGGCGTCACCTCCCGTCGCGGCGGCGGCCTCCGGGGACGCCGCCTCGTCGGCCGCCGTCGCCGTACCGTTCGTGTACTCCTCGAACAGCGACTCCAGCGAGGCGTCGTCGACGTCGATGTCCGTGACCTGGACGGCGTCGTCGATGCGACGGAGCGCCGGCATCTTCGCACGGGGGTCCGAGCAGGTCACCCGGACGGTGTCGCCCGTGGCCCCGACCTCGCGGACGCCGTCGAGCGCGCGCAGCGAGTCCAGCTCCGGCGTCGCATCGACGGTGGCCTCGACGACGCCGCCGGCGCCCATCTCCTCGCGGAGGTCGTCGATGGTGTCGACGGCGACCAGCTGTCCCTCGTTCATGATCCCGACGCGGTCACAGACCTTCTCGACCTGGCCGAGGATGTGCGACGAGAAGAACACCGTCGCGCCGCGCTCGGCCTCCTCGCGGACGATCTGCCGGAGCCGTTTGATCCCCTCGGGGTCCAGCCCGGAGGACGGTTCGTCGAGGATCAGGAGGTCGGGACTGCCCGTCAGGGCCACGCCGAGCATCAGGCGCTGGGTCATCCCCGTCGAGTAGTCGCCGGCCGGCCGGCGCGCGTCGTCGGGGTCCAGCCCGACCCGTTCGACGACCTCGTCTGGGTCGTCGTCCGCGCCCTTCGTCTCGATGGCCGAGACGACGTGTTCCCGGCCGGTGAGGTTCTCGTAGACGTCGTACCCCTCCGGGAGGAGTCCGACGCGACGGCGGACCGCCCGGGACTCGGTCGTCGCGTCGTGGCCAAGCACCGTCGCCCGGCCCTCGGAGGGGTCCAGGAAGCCGAGCAGGATGTTGATCGTCGTCGACTTCCCGGCGCCGTTGGGGCCCAGGAAGCCGAACACTTCGCCGTCGTCGACTGACAGGTCGAGGTCGCGGACGGCGACGACCTCGCCGAAGCGTTTCGTCAAACCTGACGTCTGGAGGGCAGTCATGTTCGAAAAAATACGACAACGGCCGATAATGTTTCCGGTCTCGTCGACGGGCCCCGCGTTGCCGGGGGCTGCCGCGCCGTGCCCGCGGTGGCCGTCCGTGCCCGCGGGCGGTTGCTGGGACGTGGCGTGGGCGGCCCGTGGTACACGATGGCAAGAAACGTTTACTTGATCCGGACGAGACTGTCGGGCGTCACCGATGGTGCAGTACGCGTCGCTCGTCGTGCCGCTGGTGGTGGTGACGGTGATGGCAGCGGCCGGTGCGTACTTCACCTGGACGAAACGCGACACCGTCGCCGAGGCCTGGATGACTGGCGTGTTCCTGTGTATCGCCGCCTGGGCCGGCGTCCAGGCGCTGTTGCTGGCATCGCGAACGCCGGTCCTGAAGCGAGCACTCCTCGCGGTCAGTCTGCCTATCGGCTTCGCCCTCCCGGCGGTCATGCTCGTGTTCACCCTGCACTACACGGGCCGCAAAGGGTGGCTCACGGCTCGCAGACAGGGTGCGATGTGGGCGTACGTGGGGCTGGTGGCGGTGGTCGCGGCAGTGAACCCCGACGACCTGGCGTTCGTGGGCCTGGCGGTCGTCGAACGGGGCGGCGTTGTCCGCATCGTGTACGACTACGGCCCCGTCACGTACCTGGTCGCGTTCGTCGCACACCTCCTGGCGCTTGGCTCCATCTACCTGCTGTTCCTGCGCTTCCTGCACTCGCGGGACCTCTACCGGAAACTGAGTTTCCTCCTGTTCGTCACGACGAGTGCCATGCTCGTCGGGACGGTCACGACGTTCCTGGGGTTCAGTCCGTTCCCACACATGCTCCTGGTGCCGCTGGCGTTCCTGGTCTTCGGCACCGTCGGCGTCGCGACGACGGTCAGCGTCCGCGTCGTCCAACTGGCACCGATCAACCGCCTGTTGTCCGCACTCAGCGGCGTGTTCGGGAGTCTGGTGCCGCTGGCTCGCGACGTCGTCATCGAGGAACTGCAAAGCGGCGTCGTCG
This sequence comes from uncultured Halobacteriales archaeon, assembly GCA_964542685.1. GTDB lineage: Archaea > Halobacteriota > Halobacteria > Halobacteriales > Natrialbaceae > CAZIVN01. The sequence goes on along the minus strand of CAZIVN010000182.1, from coordinate 1,475 downwards.
TACTGGACGAGGACGACAGAGTGGTCGACATCAACACGAAGGGAAAGGAGATTCTCGCCCCCGACGGGCGTCGCGTCGTCGGCCAGCGGGTGACCGACGTCGTCGACGAACGGCAGTTCACCGTCGACGGAACGCACGTCTTCGCCGCGGGGACGACGGGGCGGTTCGAGGCCGTCTGGGTCGCGACGCCCGAGGGCGAGCAGCGCTGTTACGACATCAGCGTCTCACCCGTGTCGGCGGACGACGACGACGGCGGGCGCGTCGCCCTCCTCCACGACGTCACGGACCAGCAACGGCGAAAGCGCGAACTCAGGCGGAAGAACGAGCGACTCGACGACTTCGCGGACATCGTCTCCCACGACCTCCGGAACCCGGTCAACGTCGCCGAGGGGTACCTCGACATGCTCGACGCCGCCGTCGACGTCGAGGACCCGGACGCGGTCGACCTCGACGCGGTCACGACGTACGTCGACGAGGTCAGGGCGTCCCACGACCGCATCGGACAGATCATCGAGGACGTCCTGGTCCTGGCACGCGAGGGCGACGTCGCCCAGGACCCCGAACCCGTCGCCGTCGCCGACCTGTTCCGGACGGCGTGGGACAACGTCGACACCGGCACGGCGACGCTGGACTGCCGGGTCGACGAGGCGACGACGGTCCGGGCCGACCGGTCGAGTCTCCTCCGGGCCGTCGAGAACCTCGTCCGCAACGCGATCGATCACGGCGGGACGGACGTCACGGTTCGCGTCGGCGAACTGGACGACAGCCGTGGGATCTACGTCGAGGACTCCGGCCCGGGACTGCCCGAGGACGTCGGCGACGAACTGTTCGACCACGGGTACACGACGGCCGAGGACGGCACCGGGTTCGGCCTCGCCATCGTGGCCGACGTCGTCGACGGGCACGGCTGGACGGTCGACGCGACGAACGGGTCGCTGGGCGGGGCGCGGTTCGAGATCAGGACCGGCGAGAACGTCGGGTCCCCCGACGCGCCGGCCAGAGGTCGTGGCACGGGCTGAAACCGGACGGCGGCGGCGACCGACGAGGCGCCGCCCGGGCGTCAGAACTCGGGGTTTCGCTCGGGTGCGACGCCGGCCTCGTCGGGGTCCGGACCGTCGAGGTCGAACTGCTCGCGCAACTCGCGGATGCGGTCGCGGATGTCCGCCGCGAGTTCGAACTCAAGGTTGTCCGCGGCTTCCCCCATCCGCGTCTCCAGTTCGTCGATCCTGCGTGCCGCGGCGTCGGCGTCCGCCGGATCGTCGCCGGTCGCGGCCCCGGTGTCCGTCTCGGACCCGGGCAGCGACGTCTCGCCGACGGCCTTCTCGATGGTCCGGGGTTCGTAGCCGTGCTCCTCGTTGTACTGCCGCTGAATCTCGCGGCGCCGCCGGGTTTCCTCGATGGCGCGTTCCATCGCGTCGCTGGGGTCGTCGGCGTACAGGACGACCTCGCCGTTGACGTTGCGCGCGGCGCGTCCC
>CAZIVN010000181.1:443-5154 GCA_964542685.1 uncultured Halobacteriales archaeon | reverse complement strand
GTCGACGCCCAGGTCGCCTCGGCGCCCGTCTACACCAACGGCGAGGACACCGCGACCGTCGTGATGCGACGGCCGTTCTTCTCCGAGTCGGTCGACGAGGACTCGTTCTACGTGATCAACGAGACCGGGCACCGACTCGACGCCGAGTCCATCGCGGTCAACGACAACCGCGTGTTCGTCCGGTTCGACGACGCCGCGTTGCAGCAACTCGCCGCGAACAGCGACGAGCTGCAACTGTACGGCCAGTACGTCGACAGCACGACCAACGATCTCCGGTCCGGCTGGGACCACTCGGTCGTCAACACCGACGTCGAGGTCGTCGACGACGATGACGACGACGAGCGCCTGACTGCGCCCACGTCGTCCCTGACGACGGCCGACGCGACGGCGGTCGCAGCCTGATACGGTTTCGTTTCATCCATTACCGGTGATCACCCGTACGGGACCGGTGATCACCGGTACACAGTGAAACGAAACCGTATGAGTCGGCCCCAGCGTCGCCCCGTCCGGGGCGGTCCGGAATCCGGACCGTACGTCGACCGTCTTTTTGCGGTGATCACGACTCGGGCAGCACGTCGCCAAGCGAAGCCCCGACGGACATCACGACGGCCGTGATCAGTGTCTGACTGCCGGCAACCGCCGGGTCGCTCCAGTCGACGGTGCCCCACATCGTCATCAGCACCAGCGCCGTCGTGGCGGCGACGCCGACGATGCCGATCAGACGAACCGGGATCACGCCGAGGACGAAGTCGGCCTCGACCTTCTCGAACTCCGCCGCCCAGAGGATGCCAAGCACCAGCAGGAATCCGAACCCGGCCGTCGCCAGGATCAGCGACGGTGCGGTCGCGATGTACTCCCCGATCTCGTAGGTCCCGCCCTCGACGATCATCGGCATCCCGAACACGAAGCTACCGACCAGTGCCTCGCCGACGTCCCGGCTGCCGAAACTGTCGCCGACCCGGCCGAAGGGCCGGGGCCGACCCGCGCGGCGAACGACTCGCATCGTCTGGCGGACCTGTTCGAGTTCTTCCTTCGAGTCGACGGTCTCCTCCAGCGACTCCAGTTCGTCGAGGACGTCGTCCATGTCCGGGTCGTCCGGCGGTGTGTCTCCGGACGGGCGTTCGTCCGATCCGTCGGGCATGTCCGCACCACGGACGTCCGGCTACATCATACTGCCGCACAGAAGTCAATGCGAACGCGCTCGCCGACCGGCAGGCGAGCGCGTTCAAGTAGTTCTCTCCGGTAGTATCAAACTTCGTCGCCGTCGTCCCCGGATCCGTCACCGCCCTCGTCCCCGCCGTCGACCGGAATCAGGGACCCGAGGACGGCGGGTTCACCGCGGAACTCGACGCGTCCGCTGTGGACCTCGAACTGGAACTGCTCGTCGTCCTTCGTGACGCCCGTTAGCCGGTAGTTCAGTTCCTCCACCTCGCCGGTTTCCCGCCTGCGGAGGTTCCGCTTGAGACGCTCGTGGTCCGACTCGTGGACGACCTGGAGCGCGGATTGCCCGAGCAGTTCCTCGGGGTCGTACCCGAACACCTCCGCACCACGTGGGTTCACGTACTCGATGGTGCCTCCCTGGAGCAGGTAGATACCGGTGATGTTCTGCTCGACGAGTCTCCGGTAGCGGGTTTCGGCCCGTTCCAGGTCCTCGACGGCACGGTACCGTTCGACGGCGTTCCGAACCCGGTTCGCGAGCACCGTGTACTGGTCGGTGCCGGTGTCTTTCCGGAGGTAGTCGGAGACGCCGGCCGTGATCGCGTCGCTCGCGATCTCCTCGCTCCCCTTCCCGGTGAACAGGACGAACGGAAGGTCGGGATGGTCCTCCCGGACGGCCTCGAGGAACTCCAGGCCGTTCGTTCGTGGCATGTCGTAGTCGCTGACGATACAGTCGGGATCGGCAGCGGCCAGTCTGTCGAGACCGTCCTCCGCCGATCGTTCCGACAGTACGGTCAACTCGTCGTCGAGGCGTTCGAGCGTGAGGGCCACGAGGTCCGAGAAGCCCGGTTCGTCGTCGACGTGCAAGACGGTGATCGGATCGTCCCGGCGGTCCTCGACCAGTATCGAGGCGTCTACGGTCGAGGGGCTACGACCCATGCAGTTTCGGAGGTACTGCGACTACAAAAAGATACTCGCCGGGGTGAAATACAGACCACTCTGTCGGCCTAATCGATGGTACGCTGACCACGGTCGAAACGGAGAATACGGCGGCGAGCATCGCCACGGTCACACCTGCACGAACGCGAGTGGGACCATCACGGCCACGCCAACCGCGGTGCCGGCGACGAGTTCCCGGCGTCCGTCGCCGGGGAGGCCTCGCCCTGCCTCCAGGCCCTCCGGAACGAACTCGGTGACGACGAGGTACACCATCGCGCCGGCGGCGAAGCCGAATCCGAAGGGGAGCAACTGTCTGGCGACCCGGACGAAGTAGAAGGCGATCACGGCACCGATCGGTTGGGGGAGACTGGAGAACACCGCCCACCAGACCATCCGCGGTTCGCTGATGCCCATCTCGCGGAGGGGAATCGAGATGGCGGTCCCCTCGGGGACGTTGTGAATCGAGATGGCGACGGTCATGAACACGGCGAGCAATGGGACGGCAAAGCCCAGGAGTTCGACGCCGCCGGACAGTCCCAGGTCGGCGAAGGAGACGCCCACGGCGACGCCCTCCGGGAAACTGTGGACCGTCAGGACGCCGAGGATCAACACGAGTTTGCGAAAGTCCGCCTCGGCGTACTCCTTCGGATCCACGTGGGTCGCCTCCAGGAGGTCGTGTGCGACGACGACGAGGACGGCACCGACGAGGGTACCCCCCAGGACGGTCCACTCCGCGGGCACTCCCCAGACGGCGTCGGTTCCGGCCTGGAGCCCCTCCGTCAGGAGGCCGAACACCGACGCCGACACCATGATGCCCGAGGCGAGGCCCCAGAGGACGACCGTCCAGCGGTCCGGAATCTCGTCGACCAGAAAAAAGGGCAGCGCACCGATGCCGGTCGCCAGTGCGGTAATCAACCCGGCGACGAACACGAACCCCAGAGCACCCGCGTCGACCATGTTCGACGCTCGGTGGTCCGGACAGTAAACACTTATCACTTAGCGTTCATTTTTTCGGTTGGCCTAAATCCCTCCCGGTGAGGAGGCGTCCACCGTCGTCGGGTCACTCCGGGACCTTGGTCAGCAGTTCCGCGGTGTCCCTGATGTCGTGAGTGTCGACGAGCAGTTGCGCCGCGGTTCGGACGGCGAACTCCGTCTCGAGTTCCACGCCGTAACAGCGGGCGTACAGTCGCAACCACTCGTTCATCGCCGCCTGCAGTTCCGTCAGCAGTTCGCCGGTCACAGCCGGGGTGCCTCCCGTGTGTGACTCGCAGTACACCGCCACCGCCGGGCCGACGCCGTTTCGCAGGTACTCCATCGCACGCTCCTCCCCCTCCGCGGGGGGCTCGAACCGGGCTCGTTCGCGGCGGGCACACTCCCGGAGCCGCCGGATTCGCTCCGCGAACGACGGGTCGTCGGGTGTCGCGGTCATCTCAGCCCTGTTCGTACTCGACGCCCTTGCCACCGCGGGGGTGCTCCCAGTCCGTGTCGGCGACGACGGCACAGGTGCCACACTCCACGCAGGGCTGGGTGTCGAGGCTGACGACCCGTTCCTCGTGGCCGTTTGACTGGACCGTCTCCTCGCGGTAACAGCCACCGCCGAAGCCCTCGGCGCTGACCGGACAGGCCGTCACGGCGGTGCCACTCGCCGCCCAGGACTCGTCGTTGACCTCGATGTGCGGGTTCCCGACGTCGGTGTCGTACGCCAGGTCGCCGATGCGGTCCGCCAGCGACGGTGGCTCTACGCTGCTCTCGTCGTGGACTTTCGTCCCCTGCGTCTCACCGAGGAGCGTCGGGAGCGTGACGTACGGCGTCCGGGTGTCCGGCAGCATCGACACCATGAACGGCGAGTTGTACGCCCACTTCAGCAGGCGCTGGGTCGGGCCGAGTTTCAGTGCGGCCCTGCCAACCGGCGATTTCAGGACGCTCTCGGAGACGCTCGTCACGAGGTCGTTCTCGCCCAGGACGCGCGCGGCCTCGTAGCGCTTTGGCCGGAGTTTGTCCATGACGCCGTACTCCTCGAGGTAGTTCGCGTACCGCTCCCCGGCGGAGACGCCGTCGGAGCGATCCCGCTGGGCGACGAAGGCGTCCGCGGCCAGTGCCCCGGCGGTCACCGCGTGGTTCATGCCCTTGATAATCGGGCCCTGGGCCTGCATCTGGCCGGCGGCGTCGCCGACCAGTGCGAGGCGACCGCGGTAGGGCTTGCGGAGCGCGACCTTCTTCGAGTCGGGCACGAGTTTCGCGCTGTACTCCAGTTCGCGGTACTCGTCGCCGAGCCACTGGGCCAGCAGCGGGTGGGTCAACAGGGCGTCGAGCAACTCGTGGGGCTCCGCGCGCTGGCGTTCGATGCTGTCCAGGTGGAACACCGTCCCGATAGAGAGCGTGTCCTCGTTGGTGTAGAGGAAGCCACCACCCCGGACGTCCTGGAACAGGTCGCCCGAGAACAGGTGGGCCACGCCCTCGTCCTCGGCGATGTCGAACCGGTCGTCGACGTCCGGACAGTCGACGACGGCCTTGACCCCCTGGAACCACTCCTCGGGGTCCTCCCAGTCCATCAGGCCGGCGTCGCGGGCGAGTTCGCTGTTGACGCCGTCCGCGGCGACGACGAAGTCGGCCT
>CAZIVN010000181.1:0-433 GCA_964542685.1 uncultured Halobacteriales archaeon | reverse complement strand
CTCGCCGTTCTCGCGCAGCAGGCCGTTGACCCGGACCTCCGTCAGGAGGCCGCCGCCGCTCTCCTGGCACTTCTCGTGGACCCGGCGGGCGAGCCACGAGTCCATCGTCCGGCGGAGCACCGCGTCACACCAGTCGGTGTCGTGGTGGTGGAGTTTCGCCAGGTCGAACGTCTTGACCTTCTCGCCGGCGATGTTGTGGATGTAGTAGTCCGTGATCGGTCGCTCGCCCGCCTCCTCCCGGAACGACGGGAACAGGTCGTCGATGGTGTACGGCGCGGAGTTCTCCGCGTAGATGAGACCGCCCGAGACGTTCTTCGAACCCGCGTCGACGCCTCGTTCCAGTACGAGCGTCTCTACGCCCTGTTCCGCCAGTCGTGCAGCGGCCGCCGCGCCGCCGGGTCCGGCGCCGACGACGACCGCCTCGTAGTGTTCG
>CAZIVN010000180.1:0-5155 GCA_964542685.1 uncultured Halobacteriales archaeon | reverse complement strand
CTCGGCGAACACCTCGCCCAGCGACCCGCCGAACACGGTGAAGTCGTGGGCGAACACGAACACCTTGCGACCGTCGACGTCGCCGTAGCCCGTGACGACGCCGTCGCCCTCGTACTGCCGTTCCTCCATCCCGAAGTTGTGCGACCGGTGTGTTCGCAACTGGTCGAACTCCTCGAAGGTGCCGTCGTCGAGGAAGTAGTCGATTCGCTCACGGGCGGTCATCTTCCCGCGATCGTGCTGGGACTCGATGCGATCCTCGCCACCGCCTTTCAGCGCCTCCTCGCGGAGCGCTTCCAGTTCGTCGATCCGATCGTCCATCGTCATGTGGACCACCCCGCTGTCATTGCTCTGACCGTCGGTCAGGCGGGGCAAAAGGTTTCTGCAACCGACGGAACTGCGCGGGGAGGTCGGAGCGGGAATCACTTATCCGAGCGCCGACCTCAGTCTCACTCGATGGCTCCGGACCTCGCGAGACGGCGCCTCCTCGAACGCACCCTCGCCGCCAGCGCCGTCGGGAGCGTCGGCTCGCTGTCGGGCTGTTTGGACGTCTCCCTGTTCGGCGACGGACCACGGCCGCTCGCCTCGGAGATGCGCCGCTGGGGACCGTCGCCCGCGTCCCTGCCCGAAACCGAACCGCGGGACGCCGCGAACTACGTGCTCTCTGGGACGGACTTTCGGGTCGCCCGGTCGGCCCCGGAGCGGATACGGACGACGCAACTCGACCCCGTGGTCAGACGGGTCGCTCCCCTCGGGCTCTCTGCGGGAGACCTCCGGGGGTCGGTCGGCATCGGCTTCGTCGCGACGGTCCTCCGGGCGGAGTACGACGGCGACGCCGTCTCCGACAGACTCGCCGAGGGAGGGTTCGACCGGGAGGGCGAACGGGGGGAGTTCCGGCTGTTCAGAGGCGAACTCCCGGTCGGTGGGCTCGACGGAGAGCGCCAGACCCAGCCCGTCGTCGTGGGCCTGGACGGAAAGTACGTGGTCACCGTCCCCTCGAACGCCGCCACGGCCCCCGACGAGGACGACGTCGTCGACACCGTGGCCAGTGCCGGGGCCGGGAACACGCCGCGCTACGCGGAGGTGAACAACGCCCTCGACACGCTGCTGTCGGCCCTCGAACGGGGCCTGTCGGTCTGGGCGTCACCGGTCGACCCGGTCACCGAGGCGGACGCGAGTCCCGAAACGGGTCGGTTCGCTGGCCTCGTCGGACGCAGTCGAGGGGTCGACCTGGACGGCGACGTGGTTCGACTCCGGCAGCTGTTCCTGTTCGACGACCCGGACAGCGTCGACCGGACCGCCGTCGACGCGTACGTCCGGAGTCGCTGGGGCGAGGGAGAGAGCCGCGTTTTCCACCACCGCGTGACCACCGTCGACGGCCGGATCGTACGTCTCGGCCACGAGGCCGCCATCGACGACGTCCCGACGCCACGGTCACGCTGACCGGTGGTACGGCCCGCCCGGACGGCCGTAGCTCCCTTGACGCGTGCCACGGTACTGTCAGCAGAATGGAGATGGACCTCGGGTGGCGGGTGGTGGCTCACATCGCGAGCGTGCCCGTCGTGGGACTGCTGGCGGTCGTCGCCTGGCGAAACCGGACCACGCGAGGGTCGAAACAGCTCGCGGGATTGCTTGCCGCCGTCGTCGTCTGGAACGCGCTGGCGCCGGTGACCGTCGGCGTCGAGTCCGTCGCCGCGACGACGTTCTTCGGCGGCCTGATGCTGGCCGCGCTCGGACTCGTGGTGTACTCGCTGCTGGCGTTCACGCTGACCTACAGCGGCCGCGGCGACTGGCTCACCCCCCGGCGACGCGCGCTGTTGCTCGTCCACCCCGTGGCCCTGTTGGCCCTGACGCTGACGGACGCTCACGTCGGTATCGCGCCGGAAGCACTCCAGCACACGCTGCTGTTCGCGGACGTGACGCTCGCACCCGACTCGTTCTACGGGACCGAGGCCGTCTGGGGGGACGCGTTCTGGGTACACCTGCTGTACTCGTACCTGCTGGTCGCCGCGAGTACGTACTTCGTCGTCGACATCGTCAAGGAGGCGAAAGACGCCTACGACGGACAGGGCTGGCTGCTGGTGGCTGCCATCGCCGTCCCGTGGGTGACGAACGTCCTCGACGTGTTTACGCCGCTGCTCAGTAACACGCTCGGTCTGGCATTCTGTGTGACGGGGGTCACCCTCTTCGTCGCGGTCCGGAGTCACGAACTGTCCGGCATCGCTCCGGTGGCACGGACGTCGGTCCTGGCCTCACTCGACGGCGGCGTCCTCGTCGTCGACGCGGACGACCGCGTCGTGGACTTCAACGACGCGGCCGGCGACCTGATCGGACTCGACGAGTCGGCTCTCGGGCAGCCTGCTGTCGAGGCCTTCTCGCACCTCGACGACGTCTGGGACCGGTACGAGGACGTCTACGACGCCACCGACGAACTCGCGTTCGAGACAGACGACGGCTGGCGACACTTCTCGATCCAGATATCGCCCCTCGAACAGCCCGGTGGCGCCCGGAGTATCCTGATCCACGACGTCACGGAGCGGGTTCGCCGCGAGCAGAAACTGAAGAATCAGAAGGAACGGCTCGACCAGTTCGCCAGCATCCTCAGCCACGACCTCCGGAACCCGCTGAACGTCGCCCAGGGGCGCCTGGAGATGGTCGAGGAGGACTCCGAGAACGTCGCGGCCATCGAGCGCAGTCACGACCGGATGGTGACGCTCATCGACGAAGTGCTCACGCTCACACGCTCCGGTCAGACCGTCAACGAGACGGAACCGGTCGGCATCGAGGGGCTCGCGACCGAGGCCTGGGCGACCGTCGACACCGGGGACGTCGACCTAGTCGTCGAAACGGACGAGTCCGTCGAGGCCGATCAGGAGCGGCTACGGACTGCCCTGGAGAACTGCTTCCGGAACGCAGTCGAGCACGGCAGCGACTCGCTGTCGACGGTCTGGGTGGGTACCATGGGCCCGGAGGCCGTGTTCTCGCCGGACGAGCGTCGCCTGTACGTCGCCGACGACGGACGCGGGATTCCGCCCGACGAACGCGAGTCGGCCCTCGAAGCGGGTCACACCACCGAACCCGGTGGAACTGGCCTGGGGCTGTCCATCGTCGAGAGCGTCGCCGACGGGCACGGCTGGACGCTCGAACTGGCCGAGAGTCGGGCGGGTGGCGCACGCGTCGAGTTCCGCGGCGTCATCCTCCGGGAGGGCCGCTCCGGCGGCGAGGGTTCGGATCCGAGGACAGCGGAGCCACTCGTCGACGACTGACCGCACTCGACTGCCGGCCACCTTCGTGACTCGAAGTGGTACGCGACGCCGTCAGGCCTCGCCGTACACGGGGACCGCCGCGCCGCTGGTGACCGGTGTCCCGTCGCTACTGAGCACGAGGATCGTCCGTGCGACGTCGCTCGGGACGACCCAGTCGTCGCTCGGAGTCATCATCTCGCGGTTCATCGGGGTGTCCAGGATCGACGGCATCACGCAGTTGGCCCGGACCGTCCCCAGGTTCTCCGCGGCGATCGTCTCGGTGAGGATCCGAATCCCCGCTTTCGAGGCACGGTAGGGGCCGTCTCCCTCGCCGCCCTCCAGCGAGGACCGGGCGGAGATGCTGACGATGGTTCCCTCGCTGTCCTGCAGGTGTGCCAGGGCGTGTTTGCTGGTGAGGAAGGCGGAGGTGAGGTTGACCTCGAACAGGAACTGGAACTCCTGGAGGTCCGTCTCGTGGATCGGTTGCCCACCCTGCCAGGTGCCGGCGACGTTCGCGAGGTGGTCGATGCGCCCGTGTTCCTCGACGACGGCCGACACCGTCTCCTCGACCTGTTGCTCGTCGGTGAGGTCGGCCTCGTGGAAGCTGTCGTAGGCAGACTCGTCGATCAGTGCGTCCTCGTCGTCGGGGGCCACCAGATCTACGGCGGCGACGGTGGCGCCAGCGTCCGAGAACGCCGCGGCCACGGCACTGCCGAGGGCTCCGGCGGCCCCGGTGACGACCGCCACGTTGTCGTCGAACGCGAAACTGACTGACATACCACGTCGTTCACGCGCCGGCGGCATAAACCCGGGAACGCCGGCAATACCCGACAGCAAGGGCGAGGGATCCGTGCGGGGTCGTGCCCATTCGTTGCACGGCCACGGTGACCTTTTGTCTCCCGGGGTGGTGGCAGTGGACGATGGCCGTCGACCCCCTCCTGGCGGGACTGTTGCTCGGCGTCGTCCTGGTCGCCGGGGCGATAAACGGCGTCGCTGGCTTCGGCTTTGCGCTCGTCGGAACGACCGTGCTCGCGACCGTCGTCGATCCGACGCTCGCGGTCGTGTTCATGATCGTCCCGATTTTGTCGGTGAACGTCTCGCTGGTTCGCGACCTGTCGACGACGGAACTGCGCACCTGTGCCCGACGCTTCTGGATCCTCGTCGTCACCGCGGGCGTCGGCACCGTCCTGGGCGTGGCGGTACTCGACCGCCTGCCGGCCGGGCCGCTCAAACTGGGCCTCGGGGTCCTCACACTGGGGTTCGTCCTGTCGAGTCAGGACCGCGTCGCACTCCCGGGCCGGGGGGCCGTCGAGGATCGCTGTTTCGTCGAGTCACCGGGTGCGATGGCCGGCGTCGGTGCTGTCTCCGGACTGTTGTTCGGCGGGACGAACGTCGGAGTCCAGTTGATCGCCTACCTCAAAAGCTGCGACCTGAACCACGCCACGTTCGTCGGCGTCGTGGCGATGACCTTTCTCGGACTCAATCTCGTCCGAGTCGGTCTGGCAGCGTCACTCGGACTGTACCCCTCGCTCGCGATCGCGGGAGCGTCTCTCGGTGCCGTCGTTCCGGCGGTCACTGGCGTCGCGGTGGGCAAGCAGTTCAGAGACCGGATCGGCGAACGAACACGTCGTATCGCGGTGCTGGGCCTGCTCTCGGTCGTCGGCATCCGTCTGTTGCTCGCCGGTGCCAGTATCGCGTGACAGACCGCTCCGGTCAGTGCGTGGCTTCGACCGTTCCGTCCGTCCAGACGGCTGCGCACGTGTCGACCCAAGGGGGTGTTTCTCTCGGTGAGCTTCGGGAACGCGCGGGTGGCATTTTGGTATAGCGACATACGATTTATCCGGCGCCAGCGAGTCACCACAGTGAATTTGTTCCACGTGTGAACAGACGGTGTATGCCCGACGAATGACTCA
>CAZIVN010000179.1:0-5179 GCA_964542685.1 uncultured Halobacteriales archaeon | reverse complement strand
GGCCGTCGGTGGGCGAGTAGTAGCCGCCGAGGATTCGAGACTCGTCGACCAGCGGGAGGTAGTCGGTCACTGCTTCGGGATCCAGCAGCTGTGGATCCTCGATCCCCCAGGCGTGTGCGTGTTCGACGCGGCGCTGGAGGAACGCCATGCGCTCTTCGCTGCGAGCGACCTCGATGCCGCCGACCTCGTTGTACGCCTGGTGGCCGTCGGCGCCCTCTAGCTCCGAGTACAGCCGACGACTGTAGTCGGCGAACTGACTGAGGACCTTCGGTTCGGCCGTCTGGAACATGATGCCCGGCGCGTGGGTCGACGAGCCCCCGGTCGTCGGCATCGGGCCCTGGTCGACCACGACGACGTCCTCGCGACCGAGTTCTGTCAGGTGGTACGCGACGTTGCAGCCGACGATGCCGGCGCCGACCACGACGGTGTTTGCCCGTGTCGGCACGCTGTCGGTCGTGTCCATGATACTGGGTGGAACTTCCCGAGGCCGGTCATATACCTGTCGACGACTCCGGCCGGGTCGTCGGCGTCCGACGAGAACCGGTCGTCTCCGGACCCGTTCTCGCCAGATTGGTCACTCTCATTACAGATCGAGGAATCGGCGTGAATCGGTCCAGTCGGGAGACGTGACAATTTTACGATCGGATCGGCCACACGTTTTAATAGGTTGTATATTCCATGCGCACGGTTATGCTCCACAGCGTGTCATAGTATAACAATATCATGGAGACCGACGACCAGTTCGACACGCTCTCGACGGTCCTGGAACAGTTCGACGCTCGCGGATGGCCAGTTCGACACGTCGAGGCGACGCTCGACGGGCCCGACGGCGCCGAAGAGGGCCCACTCAGCGTCTCGATCGAGGTCCCAGTCGGACTTCCGAGAGACGACGGGACCGGTCCACAGATCACACCGGATCGGGCGACGGTCACGGGCGACGGCGACCTGCGGATCGACTGCCGCGTCCCCGACGGGGCCGTTCCCGGAGCGGACCACCCGGCCGTCACGCTTCGCGACCGCTCGGCCCGGCTGGACGACGACGGGTCGGTACTGTTCGTCCTCGACCTCGGAGTCCGGCCGCCGACCGAGTCCGAGTCCGGACCGGGCGAGGCGGTGGTCGCCGGTCGGGGTCGATCGGACGCCCGAACCGGCGACGACGGCCGCGACCGGACCACTGAGACCAGCGCCAGTGACGACGGCCGCGACCGGACCACTGAGACCAGCGCCAGTGACGACGGCCGCGACCGGACCACGGGGGCCGACGAGAGCGACCGATCGACCGCGCTCGCGGCGGTCCGCGACGAGAGCGTCCCGCCGTACGAGGACACCGAGTACCTCCGTCACCTGTACGAGACCTGCGACACCTTCAGCGATATGAGTCGGATCATCGAGATGGACGTCGCCGCCGAAACCGTCCGCCGCTACATGATCGACGCCGGCATCCACGACCCGGACTCCTACGACACCGCACGCGAGGACCGGTCGACGGACGGCGGGCCAGGGACCGCGGACGGGGAACTGGTCGCCGACGGAATCGGCCTTCCCGAAGACGTCGACAGAGAGACGCTGATCGCCGCCGTCGTGGACGCCAAGACCGTCTACGAGGTCAGACGGGAACTCGGACTCGACAGTTCCCGGGCCCGGAAACTGCTCCGCGAACTCGGGTTACTGGACCTGGTCTGTGGTCGGATCGACGAGGACCCCGCCAACCGGACCACCCGCGAACAGGTGACTGCCCGGCTCCAGCAGTCCGCTGGCGACCGGTCCCGGGAGGCGCCGACCCACTGATGTTCCCGATCGATCCCGGCGCCGACCCGCTGCTGTTCCCGCCGGACCCCGATACGGGCGGAAACGGTCCAGTGGGCCCGTCTACCGGCAGTTCGTCCGGGACATCCACAGACCGAAGTGCGTCCGGAGGCAAGGGATAACATGGCTTCGAGTGTCCAACAGTCGACCGACGCGGACGGCGTCACCTCCCTGCTCGCCGAACCGCGATTCGAACTGATGCCGTTCGACAGTTTCGACGAGGAGATAGAACACCTGCCGGATGGCGCCGAAATCGCAATCACGACGTCGCCGCAACTGGGCATCGAGCGCACCGTCGAACGAAGCGAGGACGCCGCCGCCCTCGGCTACGGCGTCGTCCCCCACATCGCGGCCCGCTATATCGAGGACCGCGACCACGCCGACGAGATCGGTCGCCGACTCACCGAGGCCGGCGTCACCGACGTGTTCGTCCCCGGCGGCGACCGCGAGGAACCCGCCGGCGAGTTCGAGTCCGCCCTCGACCTCCTGGTCGCCTGGGACGAGCAGGGCCACGAGTTCGACGAGGTCGGCATCACCGGCTACCCGGAGGGCCACGACTTCCTCGGCGACGAGGTCCTCCACGAGGCGATGGAGCGCAAGGCGCCGTACGCGACGTACATCGTCACGCAACTGTGTTACGACCCCGACGCGGTCCTGGAGTGGATCGAGGACCTGCGCGACCGCGGAGTCGACCTGCCCGTCGAGGTCGGCATCCCCGGCGTGATGAACTACCAGCGCCTGCTGAGCATCTCCCAGAAGGTCGGCGTCGGCGACTCCATCAAGTTCCTCCGCAAGACCACCGGCGTCCTGGGCTTCGTCAAACAGCTGATCGGCTCTCGTGGGACCTACGAACCCGACGCGCTGATCGACGGCCTCGCGCCGTACGTCGACGACGACCACTACGGCATTCGCGGCGTCCACATCTACACGTTCAACCAGACCCCGGACACCGAGAAGTGGCGCCACCGGCGACTGGGCGAGTGAGTACGGGTCGCCGAACACGGTGGGCGTCTCGACTGTTTTCGGCGGACCGCCGAACGAAAACTATTATTTCTCCCCAGTGACAACTCTCTCGCATGGATCGCTCCTGGGGGACCGTACGGACCGCCCGCGGCGAGTTGATCGTCGAGCAGGACGCCCTCCACCTCCACACGTCGCCGCGGCAGTACGTCGCGGGACAGGTAGCGCGATTCCGCAAAGGGTCGAGAGGACAGCGCTTGCGGGCGCTGGGGGCAGTCTTGCTGTTACTCCTGTTCCCGATATTCCTCGCTCAGCGGCTGCTGAACGCCGCCGACGCAGGCGCCAGCCTGGCGCTCCTCCTCGCGACACTCTACGTTGGGGCCACGACGCTCCAGTTCTGGGGGCGGTACGGCCGGGACACGCGGATTCCCCGCTCCGCGATCGAGGACCTGACGGTCGACCCCGACGAGCGCGAACTGGTCGTCGAACACACCCACGACCCGGGACGCCTGCCGTCGCTCAGGCTCACCTCGGCGCCCAGGGAGACGACGCTGCGACTCCCGAGTTCCGACGAGGTCCAGAAAGCCAGGACGCTGCTGCGCTCGGTGCGGATCGCGGACGACGTGGAACTGTCCGACGGCAGGACGGTGACCGAGTACCAGGTCGAGACCCGGAACGGCGTCGTGTTCTGCGAGGCGTGTGACTCGCAGGTCTCGCCAACCGACGACCGGTGTCCGGCCTGCGACACGCGGTTGCGGGTCGAACGCGTCCCCGAGACGGCGTGACCGCGGCGTCGTGATCGGTCGGATCACTCGTCGCGAACCGTGAAACCTTACCGACGGGTTCACACACGGACCCACATGGACAGCCCTCCGGAACCGGTGCCGACGACGGACGGCTACCTCGTCGTCGGGTCGGACCTGCTCCGCCTCGAGGCCGACCTGGAGCAGTTCCTCACGGGCCAGACCGCACGGTGGGACGAGGGCGACGCCGCGGACCGGTTTCTCGTCCTGATCGAGTACCTGGTCCCGCTGGGGCTGTTCTGGGCCGCGGCCGTCCTCTACGATCCTTCGAACCTGGCGACGAGCGTCGTCGCCGCCCTGAGCGCACTGTCCGGACTGGGACTGATGGCGCGGACGGCCAGACTTGGGGACGTCGAGATCGACCACGACGCCGTCGAGGCGGTCCACCTGGACCTCGCCGAGCGCACGCTCGACCTGGAGTACGACGACTACCGACCCATGCGGTGGGCCACGCCGGAGCAGTCAGGGTACGAGACGACGCTCCGGTTTCCGACAGACGAGGCGGCCCGGCGGGCGCGGACGGCCCTGACCGAGAGCCCGCTCGACGACCGACTCGACGTGACCGAGTCCGAGGACGAGGACGTCGAGACCGACCACCGCGTCGACGTCGAGGACGGCGTGCTGTTCTGTGAGTCGTGTGACACGCAGGTGTCGCCGACCGACAGGCGGTGTCCGTCCTGCAACTACGGCCTCTGGCCCGAGACGACGGCCGAACCGCCGGCGGGGACCGGCGGTGACGACGAGGAACGGAGAGTCGTCGAAACCGACTATCGCGTCGAGATCGTGGACGGCGTGCTGTTCTGTGAGTCCTGTGGCAGCCAGGTGTCGCCGTCGGACGAACTGTGCCCGTCCTGTACCCACCGGATCTGGACTGCGGGCGACTCGTCCGCCGGCGACTACACCGTCGACGACCCGGAGCGAGAGACCGAGACGGTCTACCGCGTCGAGACCGAGAACGGCGTCCCCTTCTGCGAGAACTGCGGCGGGAAGGTCTCGCCGACCGACGACGCCTGTCGGTCCTGTGACTACGAGTTGCGCGTCGAGCGCGTGGTCGTCGACGGGGACTACGACACCGCCGACGACACCGCAGGGGGCGACACTCCCGACGGTACCGCCCGGGACGACGCCGCCGACGCTCCCGAGCGGGAAACCGAGACGGTCTACCGCGTCGAGACCGAGAACGGCGTCCCCTTCTGCGAGAACTGCGGCGGGAAGGTCTCGCCGACCGACGACGCCTGTCGGTCCTGTGACTACGAGTTGCGCGTCGAGCGCGAGGTCGCGACAGAAGTCGAGGAGTGACTGGCGTCGTCGCTACTCCTCTTCGGCTTCCTTCCGGGCGTTGAGTTTCGCCTGTTCGCGGGCGCTCGGGTTGACCGACTCCTTGAACGGCACCTTCGCGACGGTGGCGAAGACGGGTTCACCCGAGTCCTCCGCGTACTCGTCGGGCAGGTGCACCTCGAACTCCAGGTCGAGGTCCTCGTCGTAGATGCGGTCGTCGAGTGGCGTGTCCGTCTCTTCCTCGATCGTCTCGGCGGGGACGAACCCCATCCCGATGTTCGTCTCCAGATCGGGGTTGTACCACGGCGAGGTCATGTACCCACACTCCTCGC
>CAZIVN010000178.1:0-5219 GCA_964542685.1 uncultured Halobacteriales archaeon | reverse complement strand
ACAGTCGGACGACTCAGAGGAAGAAGAGCAGACGGAGGAAGAAGAAGAGGAGCAGTCCGAGGAAGAAGAGGAGCAGACTGAAGAGGAGCAGTCCAAGAAAGAGGAGGAACAGACCGAGGAAGAAGAGGAGCAGACAGAAGAAGAGCAGACGGAAGAAGACCGGGTCGACCGCAAACCGTTCTACAGCGACTCGACGGACGAGTGCGACTGTCCGGAAGTCGAGGGATACACCGTCGAGGTCGTCGACGCTGCCGACGCCGACACCGCTCTCGACGGCGGCGAGGACGGCAAGGTCTGCAAGTACGTCCCTGAGTCCGAGTCCGAAGACGACGACGGGTCCGGCACCGCCGAGGACATCGGACGTACCACTCCCGGGCGCCTCCAGTAGTCGTCGGAACTTTTCAGACACGCGCCGAGGGAACGCGGCCGACGGGGGGGAGGGCGGCGCCTACCGGTACGGCTCCAGCACCGCCTCGGGGCCGTCCCACTCGTCGACGAGCAGTCCGTAGCGGTCCACGTCGGCGTACTCCCCGTCGACGTACTGGGCCTCGCGGGCGGTCCCTTCGTGGACGAACCCGAGTCGGTCACAGAGCCGCTTCGACGCGTCGTTGTCGGCGCCCACGACCGCAGAGACCCGGTGCAGTCGAAGGTCCCGGAAGCCGTGCTCGACGAGGTGGGCGCTCGCCTCGGTGGCGTACCCCTGTCCCCACGCCTTCGGGTGGAACCAGGCGCCGAAGTTCGCGTACCCGTCGCGGCTGTACGGCGTCCGGAACGTGCTGATGTACCGGCGAATCGCCGGGTGGTTCACGCCCGCCCGGAGGAACTCGATGTCGGTTTCCTCGGCCGGTCTGAGGTCGATTCTGTCGCACTCGATGAACGTCGGTCCTGGCATTGCTGATACTGATCGCTGGTGGTAGACTGCCGATGCGCGTCGACGCCGAACCCCGCGGCCCGGGGAGGCGGCGGACAGTTCAGACGTGGCGGAGAACGGTCATCGATGGGCCTCGGGGCCGACTGCTGGCGCCGAGGGAACAGTAGTTTGGGAGCGGACTCGGGGAGAGGGGTGACGCGGACGCCGACCGCTCACGCGAACGAGGTCCCGTCGGTAGCGTGGTCCGGGAAGACGCTCCCGCCGTCGTCCAGGGCCGCGACCGTCTCCGAGAACACGTCCCTGGCGTTCTCGTTGAGGTCGCCGAGCGTCGCGTCGCGGCCCAGTGCACGCGCCGCGATGCCGACGCTGCCGGCCCCGGCGAGGGGGTCGAACACGTGGTCGCCCGGTTCGGAGAAGTGTTCGAGCAGGACGCCGACCACCTCGACGGGTAGTCTCGTCGGGTACTTCGGCATCTCCTTGAGGTAGTTCCGCTTGATCTCCAGCACCGAGAGGTTCGACTCGCCCGCCTGGCAGTGGTCGAACTGGCACTCGTTGTCGTAGTACCAGTCGTCACCTTTCACGAGCCAGAACAGTTCGTAGACGTTGTGTGCCGGACGCTTCGTGCAGTACGGCGCGAAGTTGTACGCCCAGTAGAGTTTCCCCTCGAGGCGCCAGGTGCCGTGGTCGAGGGCGGCCCGGTGGAGCAGGTGACTGTTGTCCTTGCCCGAGAACACGACGGCCTGTCCCGCCGGCGCGGTGTTGCGGGCGAGGACGTCGAGCAACTGGGTGATTCGCTCCCCGTACTGGCCCGTCTCCCACTCGACGTAGCCGTCGACGACGTTTGACTCGTCGCGGTTGTAGTTGCGCGCCTTCCCGTCGAACTCCAGTCCGAACGGGGGGTCCGAGACGGCGAGGTCGGCGCCAACGCCGTCCCACTCGCACATGTCGCGCAACTCGTAGCGCAGGTCTCCGCGAGACGCCTCCGTGGGACCGTCGTCCATGTCTCCGGCATGCACTCCTCGGTGCCTAAACCTGTCGTCGCTCCGAGGCCACGCGGACCGCGCCTCAGCGCACCGGGGTCACTCGCACTCGGACGTCCTGCGGTGCGAGCGTCGGGCCGGCGCCGACCGACAGCGAGTCGACGGACTCCAGTCGTTTCCGCCGGCAGACGACGGCCGTCGCCAGGCGGAGCGTTCCGTCGGCGAGACGTTGCCCCAGGCAGAACCGGGGGCCGCCGCCGTACGGCAGGTACGCGAACTCCGGGCGGTCGGCGCCGGTCCGCCAGCGGTCCGGTCGGAACGCCGTCGGGTCGTCCCAGACGGCCGGGTCACGGTGGAGCGTCCACGGCGGCACCACGACTGGTGTGCCGGCCGCGACTCGGTAGTCGCCCAGCCGAACCGTCCGCGTGGGTTCGCGAAAGAGGAGGTACTGCGGGGGGTACAGGCGCAGGCTCTCCCGGACGACGGCGTCGAGGGTCGGGAGGTCCGGGCGGTCACCGGGCCGTGGCGGCCGGTCGTCGGGAAGCGTCGCCAGTTCCGCACGCACGTCGGCCTGGATTTCGGGGTGCTCGGCGAGCACCGCGAGCGTACAGGTCAGCGCCGTCGCGGTGGAGTCGTAGCCGGCGAACAGGAACGCGACCAGTTCGTCCCGAACCGTCTCGGGCGGGACGCCGGCCTCGGCCAGCAACGACGGGACGGCGGCGTCCGGGCCCTCGGCGTCGGGGGCGAACGCCGAGGCGACCAGTGCGTCGAGGTCGTCGTGCAGACGGTCGACGGCCCGCCGGTAGCGCCGGTTCGTCGGCGTCGGAACCCACTCCGGGAGGTGTGCCGAGACCGACCGCGGGTCCAGTCGCGCGAGGACGGCGTCGGCGGCGTCGTGAATCGGCGTCTCCCCGGGGACCCCGAGGTCGAGGTCGAACAGCGCCGCCGCGAGGACCGCGAGCGCGACGTCCCGGGCGCCCCGCTGGACGTCGACGACGCCGTCGGTCGGCCAGGCGTCGACGAGGTCGGCGGCGTAGGCCGTCGTCGTCTCGCCGGCCGCCCGAATCCGGTCCCGGGCCATCGCGGGCTGGAGCGTCCGTCGGCGCTCGCGCCAGTCGTCGCCGGACAGGAGGACGAGGCTGTCGCCCTGGAGCGACCCGAGACGGTCACTGACGAGTCGGGCTTTCCGGTAGTCGTCGGCGTCGTCGGCCAGTACCGTCCGGGCCAGGCCCGGGGTCGTGACGAGGCAGAACCGGCGGCCGGCGACGTCGACGGCGACGACGTCCGCGTCGCTCTCGCTCCACCGTTCGACGGCGGCGAGGGGGTCCCGGAGCACGGCGAGAGTGTGGCCGACGACGGGGCGGCGGCCGGGCGCCGGCGGTGGGGCCGGCGTCGAGTCGTCCATGGCGTGGCGTTACGGCGGGGGCCTCAAAAAGCGCCGGCCGTCGTCGCGTCTCCGGCCCGACGCCGAGTCCGCCGCCCCTGTTTCCACGTTCCTACAAAACATATATCATGTCGGGCGACAGTGGTGTGTGTATGGGTGTCGTAGACGTCATCAAGGAAATGATCGAGGGATTCAGAGAGGGCGGCGCGGAAGAAGCACTCGCGGAGGGCGGCGAAGAGGTCGTCGAGGAGAAGACCGGCAAGGACCTGTAGTGGGGGCCGGCAGCGTCCTCCGGCGAGGGAACCGAACCGCTCCCGGTCCGCCCGCGCCGACGTGTCACGACGTGGCACGTGACCGCGATTTACTTCCTTCGGGAGCGTCTCGTTTCGCCCATGAGCGGACGCGGTACCGTCGAGGCGGTGTACGTCGCGCCCGACTCGGGCGACCCGATGCAGGGCGTCGAGTCCGTCGAGGCCGTGGCGGGCCGTGGCTTGCGGGGCGACCGGTACTTCCACGAGCAGGGCCTGTACGACCGGCGCGAGGAACTGTCCGAGGGGACGGACGTGTCACTGATCGGCGCCGAGGCACTGGCGGCGGTCGCCGAGACGTACGACCTCGAACTCGACCCCGCCGAGACCCGGCGGAACGTCCTGACGCGGGACGTGGCGCTGAACCACCTCGTCGACCGCGAGTTCCGGGTCGGCGAGGCGACCCTCGTGGGCCGGCGGCTCTGTGAACCCTGCAGCTACATGGCCGGCCTGGCCGACGTCGACGACGCCGCGGGCGCCGTCGAGGCGCTGACCCACCGCGGCGGCCTGAACGCCGACGTCGTCGAGACGGGCGAGATCGCCGTCGGCGACGCGGTGGCGTTCTGAGTCCGGCGACGTATGGGGGACCTGCGGGCAGGGGCGGCCGTTCCCACCGACTGGGAACGGGCGTCCCGGTTGAAGTGGTTTCTTCCGGAACGGACGGACGAGGGAAAAACGATGCACGAAACGCTCGTCCTCGCCGTGGCCCTGTTCGTCGTCCTGGCCGGCGTGCCGACGCTCCTGTGGGCGGTTCGGTGGGTGCTGTTGCGCGCCGACCGGGGTGGTGGCGGCAGCCGGCCGACGCCGCCGCGTCCGTACCGCCCGAGTCACTGACGGCCGCCCCGGAGCCCCGTGGTCGTCGCCGGTCGCTCGCCGGTCACTCCTCGATGCGCTCCTGCCACTCCTGGACGCGGGCCATCAGTTCGACTGGCGGAATCTCGTCGACGGCGGCCGACCGCAACTCCTCCAGGACCGCTTCCGTCGCGGGGTCGACGCCCGCGTCGCCGTCGGGCCCGCCGCCGTCGGCGCTGGCGGCCCCGCGCAGTTCGCCCGACTCCAGGTCGAACACGACCTGCTGTGGCTCGCCGTCGTCGCCCTCGCCGCCCCGCACTTCGAGGGCCTCGTCCTCGCGGAGGCGCCGGAGGACGTCCCGCGAGCGGTCGACGACGGGGTCGGGGACGCCCGCCAGTTCCGCGACGTGGACGCCGTAGGAGCGGTCCGCCGGGCCGTCCCGGACGGTCCGCAGGAAGGTGACGTCGCCGTCGCGTTCCTCCGCCGCCATGTGGACGTTCGCGACGCCGGGCAGGCGGTCGGCCAGTTCCGTCAGTTCGTGGTAGTGGGTGGCGAAGAGTGTCTTGGCCCGGACCTCGTTGTGGAGGTACTCCGTCGCGGCCCAGGCGATCGAGATGCCGTCGTACGTCGCCGTGCCACGCCCCACTTCGTCCAGGATCACGAGCGACTCCTCGGTCGCCGAGTGGAGGATGTTCGACAGTTCGCCCATCTCGACCATGAACGTCGACCGGCCCTGTGCGAGTTCGTCCAGGGCGCCGACGCGGGTGTAGATGCCGTCGACGACGCCCACCGTCGCGGCCTCGGCCGGGACGAAACTCCCGACCTGTGCAAGCAGGACGATCAGCGCCGTCTGGCGCATGTACGTCGACTTCCCGCTCATGTTC
>CAZIVN010000177.1:0-5242 GCA_964542685.1 uncultured Halobacteriales archaeon | reverse complement strand
CACAAAACGCCGGACGACACGGAGATTAAACGGATTCTTTGAAGCGGTGTAACGGCTTCCCGGCGAGTCCACTGGTGGACGGTCCGAGATCGATCGTCGAGTCCCGCCAGACACATTTATTGAGGACCGTGGCATCGATTAACACAGATGTCCGAAACCCGTCTAACCCCAGAGATCGATCTCGATGGCCTCTCCACCGAGGAGGCGTTCTCCGTCCTGGGCGACGAGACGCGGCTCGATATCGTCCGTGTCCTCTGGAAGACCGGTGCGCTCCGGGAGTACGACGACCTCGACGAACGAACGACGACGCTGTCGTTCTCCGAACTCCGGCGACGCGTCGAGGTCGACGACAACGGACGGTTCAACTACCACCTCTCGAAACTGACGCCACACTTCGTCCGGCAGACGGACGACGGCTACCGACTGAGTGGTGCGGGCAAGAAGATCGCACGGACCGTGGTCGCGATGTCCGGACCGCCCTCGCCGGAGGTCTCGGAGGGCATCGACACGGACTGTCCGATGTGTGGCGGGCAGGTGACCGCGACCTACGACGACCAGTGGCTCCGATTTACCTGCACGGAGTGTGCCGGACTGTTCGGCGACGCGAACCCGGACGGAACGCTGCTGAACTCGACGTTCCCGGCGGCTGGGATCGCCGACCGGACCCCCGGGGAGGCGCTCCGAACGAGTCTCTACCGCTGTATGCTCGACCTGACGTACATGATGCAGGGGGTCTGTCGGGAGTGTGCGGGACCGATAGAGGGGACGGTGTCGGTGTGTGACGACCACGGCGTCGGCGAGGACCGGCCGTGTGAGGCCTGTGGCAGGAACTTCGCCGCGTGGGGCGAACTGCGGTGTAGGGCCTGCCGGTTCGCCAAACGACTGCCCATCGAGATCTGCGTCCTCGGGGTCCCGTCGGTGATCGCGTTCCTCTACTGGCACGGCATCAACGTCCTCGATCCGGCGCTCGACGAAGTCGTCGACGTGGTGGGACGGAGCGTGGAGACGGCCGTCGCCGAGGACCCGTTCCGGGTGACCGCGACCGTCGACGTCGACCACGACGAGTTGACGCTCGTCCTCGACGAGGACCTGAGCGTCGTCGACGTGTCCGACTGATCAGTGAACTACCCGACCCTACTTCGCTCGGGGGCAATGGCCCCGCTCGCACGGCTCGAGGGATCTGCGATCACTCACTGTCCTTCCCACCCGACTCGCCTGTGCTTCCGCCGGGGCCGGAAGCCCGGTGTCGTCCGAAAATCTCCGATTTTGGGAGCACGAGCATCTTCGATTCTCGAACGACTCCTTGAGGGAGGGGCCTCCGCCTCGAATCAGGTGAACGGATCTTCACTAGCGCGGCTGAGAGAAATATCATTCTCCTAACCTATATTTTCCAGCCGCCTCTGTGTTCGACTGCGTATGGCAGACCAAGACCTGATCGACTTCGGCATCTGGCGAGAGATGGACGCGGACATCACGAACGAGGAAGCGAAACGGGAAGCACTCGAAGCGTCACTCGGTGCGATCGAGGAGCTGGACGCGGAGGGGATCGACGTCGAGTGGGTGAGCACCGACGTGCTCGAGGACCCGGACGGGACCGAGTGTGCGTACTGTCACTACCGGGCGCCCAGCGAGGCGGCGATCAAGGAACACTCCGAACGGGCCGGACTTCCGGTGACGAAGCTCACGCGCATGGACGACCAGCTGGCCAGCGAGGAGGCGGAGTGATCGACGGCCGATGTCGGAGCTCACGTCGTTCAGCCTCGATGAGCTGGAACTCGTCGAGTTGACGCAGTCGGAGACGGACATGGCGGTGAACGTGAACTTCCCGTTCTCGCCCGAGTTCCCGGCGACGACGGGGCTGGAACTGGAGGGCGGGCACAACGTCGTCTACTTCGAGATCGACCCGGGCAACACGCTGGGGACGCACACGGACAGTCCGGAGGAGTTGATCGTCTGTCTCGAGGGCGACGACGTCGAGGCGTGGGCCGGCGGCGCCGAGGGCCGGATCGGCGCCGGCGACCTGGCGGTGATCCCGCCGATGGCGCCACACGGCTTCCGTAACCACGGCGGCGAGACGGCCCGGTTCCTCGGGATCTTCTCGGACGCGACGAACGTCTCCGAGTTCGAAGAGCCACTCGAACCGATCGGCGAGACCGTCGTCAAGGGGTAGACGACACGCCCGACCACCGACGAAACGATGACGAACACGGATCCGGACGACGGCGAGGTTCCGGCGGTGGGAGAGTGCCTGGCGTCGGCGGCCGGGTCACCCGAGGCAGCCCTGCCGGCGGTGTCCCGACTCCTCGACGCGCTCGCGGTCGACGACGCCCTCTCCACGGACCTCGACGACGAGGTGGTTCGGAGAGCGGTACGGACACTGTTCGCGGTCGCGGACGAGCACCCGGACCGACTCGTGCCCGCGGTTGAGTCCCTGGCGGGACTGCTCGACCACCCCGACGACGCCGTCGTGGCGCTGTGTGCCGGGACGCTCGGTCGCGTCGCCGGGGAACGTCCCGACGCCGTCGCGGGGGTGGCCGAGGACCTCGGGGAGCTGCTCGGACACGACGACGAGACGGTCCAGCACAACGCCGTCGAGGCACTCGCGACCGTCGCGCGCTCGCGGCCGGACGCCGTCGTCCCCCTCGCGAGCGACGTCCGGGGGCTGCTCGACCACGACGCGGTCGGGATCCAGCACAACGCGACGGGGGTGCTGGGGGTCCTCGCGGGGGCGGACCCGGGCGCCGTACGACCGGCCGTCGAGGACCTCCGGCGACTCTGTGACCACGACGAGGCGGCCGTCCGACGGCTCGCGGCCGGGACGCTGGCCCGACTCGGCCGGGCGGGGACGGAGTAGTCAGCGGGTCCGGTCGGACCGGGAACCCGACCGGTACCGACACCGTCGAGACGGCCGGTGACGCGGTCCGGAGGTAACGGCTTACCCCAGGCGTCCGTACCGTGGGATATGACCCACGACACGCCGGGCGAACCCGACGAACGGCGCTGGTGTGAGGGCTGTGGCATCAGCGTCGAACCGGTAACCGAGGACGGCGAGCCGACCTGCCCGGCCTGTGGGGCCGAACTGGGCAGTGCCAATTAGGCGCGTCGCCACTCCAGTTCTGGCTCGAAGACGAACGCGTCGCCGACGTCGTTCTCCCTGGCGCGGAACACGACGGTCAGCACCCACTCCTCGTCGCTCTCGGGGTCGAACGTCTCGCCCCTGAACTCCAGCGACGGTTCCTCGAACCCCTCCAGCGGGAGCTCCGGCGCGTCCGATTGCAGACGATAGTCCAGCACTTCCAGGCCGTACGTCCCCGCGTCGTACGTGGCCGGTGGAATCGACAGCTGGTAGACTGCATCCGAACCGTCGACCTGTGTTTCCTCGCGGACCTCGAACCCACCCGCCAGGTTCAGTTCGGCGCTATCGCCGTCCGTCGACGACAGCGTCAGGAACCGCGACCGCACTTCGAGGGAGTCGAAGCGCTCCCAGATGGCGTTGTCCTCACGGGGCGCTCTCGTTCGGAGCGTCGCCTCCGCCGAGTCCTGCTCTGGCGTCCCGCGTCGGTCACCGTCCCCCTCGTCGAACTCGTCGGTTCGGTCGGTCGCGCCGAGCCCCAGTTTCGCCAGCAAGTCGCCGAACACACCCATAGTGACCTACGTATCGTCGGACGGACTTGTAAAGGTACGTCCACGACGGGACCGGGGCGTCGAGGGACAGCACAACCGATTAGTGACTGCCGGGCGACCGACCGGCCGCATGCGACGAACGGTCCTCGCAGCGAGCCTGGTCGTCCTCCTCCTGGCCGCCGGCTGCTCCGGCCTCGGAGGAGACGGCGAGACGACGACCGCACCGACGCCCTCCCAGACGACCCCCGGAACGGCCGCGACGGCGACGCCCAACGGCGGCGATGGGCCGACGGAGGCCGAACCGACCACGAGCGAACCGACGACGGAGTCGCCGAGTCCCGACGACGACGGCCCGCCCGACGCCGAGGCGGAACGACCCGACCCCGCGTCCGACGTCGTCGGGTGGGAGAACGGCTACTGGTACAACGAGTCACTCGACGTCGACGCCTCGGACGGCCTGAACAACTCGGAGTTCAGCCAGGTGAAGGACCGGACGATGGCCCGCGTCGAGCGGGTCCGCGACCGCGAGTTCACCCGCGACGTGAGCTTCGAGTTCGTCACGCTTTCGGAGTTCCGCGAGTCCGCCACGTTCGGGTTCGACGAGGACCCCGTCCGCGACGAGTACTGGCGAGCACTGCACGTCGTCGGCGACGACGAGACCAGCGCGGCGGCGCTGAACGACCTGTACGACGTCGTCGTCGACGGCTACTACACGCCCGGCCGAATCGTGGTCGTCGTCGACGACCCCGAGTCGCCGGGGCTTGGCACGGGCGTGCTCGCCCACGAACTCGCCCACGCCCTGGACTTCCAGACGGTGCCCCGGCGCGAGCGGGCGACGAACCGCGACCAGCGGGAGGCCGCGCGGGCGGTCGGCGAGGGCTCGGCGAACCTCGTCGAGACGATGTACCGCGAGCGCTGCGAGACGGCGTGGGACTGCATCGAACGGCCGCCCGAGAGCGAGCGCGACTACGACGACGAGCGGGTCAACGACGGCCTGTACGCCCGGTTCTCGATGGCCTACTCGGTCGGCGAGGAGTTCGTCAGCGCGGTGTACGACCGGGGGGGCTGGGACGCCGTCGACGAGGCGTTGCGCTCGCCACCCGCGAGCACGGAACAGATCGTTCACCCCGAGCGGTACCCGGACGACGACCCCGTGACGGTCGAGGTCCCCGACCGCTCGAACGACGAGTGGAACCCAGTCGGGAGCCGGGTCGTCGGCGAGGCGACGCTGTACACGTCGCTGTGGTACAACGACGCCATCGCGGGGCCGGACGTCGAGGTGACGCAGGCCCAGCGGACGAGCCTGCCGTACACCCACCCCGCAGTCGACGGCTGGAACGGTGACTCGCTGGTGGTGTACACGGACGGCGACGCGTACGGCCACGTGTTCGCGACGCGGTGGGAGACGGTCGAGGACGCCACGCAGTTCCGGGCGGCGTACGTGTCGATGCTGACCGACGAGGGTGCGACGGAGGTCAGCGACGGGGTGTACCGGGTGCCGGCCGAGAGCGACTTCTCCGGCGCCTACCGCGTCACGCAGGACGGCGACCGTCTCGTGATCGTCCACGCGCCGACGGTCGAGGGCCTGGACGCGGTCCACGCGGCGAACGCGTCGGCA
>CAZIVN010000176.1:0-5325 GCA_964542685.1 uncultured Halobacteriales archaeon | reverse complement strand
CGCCGATGGCGTTGAGCGTCTGGCCCAGGCCGACCGTCGTGACCGTCTTGCCCTCCCCGCGCGGGGTGGGCGTCATCCCCGTCACGAGGACCAGGTTCCGCTCCTTGTCCTTCGACTCCTCGCGGAGGCGGTCGATGGCGTGGTGTTTGAGCTTGACCGTGTAGTCGCCGAAGTACTGCAGGTCCTCGAGTTCGAGGCCCCAGGGTTCGACGAGTTCCCAGATGGGTTCCATCTCCGTCGACTGTGCGATCTCGTAGTCAGTCGGAAACGGATCGTCCCCGCCGTCGTCGGGTGAAGACATACTGAAACCTTCCCGACAGCGGGGTAAGAAACTTGGCGAACGTGATAGGTGACGGATACGATGTGCCCGGCAGCCTCGCTCCGGTCGGCACTAGTTTCCGGACGGGCTAGACGTCGAGGTTCCCGGAGCGTGGTCGACGGCGCGCGCGGAGCGTTCGGCGGCGACCGGACCCCCACGAACCGGCCGGGTCCGATAGTATAAGGACGTCCGGGCGACGACGGAACCCATGGAGTACCACGAGGCCGCCGCGTACCTGAACGGCCTGCAGCGTCACCGGCCCAAGCTCGGGCTGGAGACGACCGCGCGGATGCTCGCCCACCTCGGGGACCCACAGGAGGACGTCGCGTTCGTCCAGGTTGCCGGGTCGAACGGCAAGGGGAGCACGGCCCGCCTGCTGGAGAGCACCCTCCGGGCCGCCGACCTGGACGTCGGCCTGTTCACGTCGCCGAAACTGAACGACGTCCGGGAGCAGGTGCGGATCAACGGCCGGGGCGTCCCCGAGACGCAACTGGCCGAGTACGTCGACCGGATCGACCCCTGTATCGAGCGGTTGCGCGCGGACGAGGACGAACCCACGCACTTCGAGGTGCTCACCGCCCTGGCGATCACGCACTTCGGCGAGTCCGACGTCGACGTCGCCGTCCTCGAGGTCGGCATCGGCGGCCGGTACGACGCCACGAGCGTCGTGAACCCGGTCGCGAGCGCGGTCACGAGCGTCAGTCTCGAACACACGGACCTGCTCGGCGACACCGTCGCGGAGATCGCTCGCGACAAGGCCCAGGTCGCTCCCGAGGGGCGGCCGCTGGTGACCGGCGCGACCGGCGACGCTCTGGCAGCCGTCCGCGAGGAGAGCGACGTCGTCACGGTCGGTCCCGAGGACGCCGACGTCCTCGCCGTCGAGACGGGCATGGTGAACGCCGTCGAGAGCGAGGTGTCCATCGCCGGGCCCGACTGGGACGTCGAGACCAGGCTCCAGTTGCTCGGCCAGCACCAGGCCACGAACGCCGGCATCGCCGCCACGCTGGCCCGCCAGGTCGCGGACGTCGACCCGTCGACGATCGGCGATGGCCTCCGGGCGGCGACCTGGCCCGGCCGGTTCGAGATCGTCGGCCGCGACCCACTGACCGTCCTCGACGGCTCGCACAACCCCGGCGCCGCCGAGACGGTCCGGGACCTCGTCGGCCGGTTCGAGTACGACGACCTCCACCTCGTGTTCGCCGCCATGGCCGACAAGGACGTCGACCGGATGCTCGCCGCGTACCCGCCGGTCGACACGGCGTACGTGACCCGGCCCGAACTCGACCGCGCGGAGTCCATCGAGGTCCTGGCGGCGGCGGCCGCCGACCACGCGGCGACCGTCCACGAGATCGAGTCGGTGCCGGAGGCGACCGAACGCGCACTGGCCGCCGCCGGCCCGGACGACGCCGTCCTCGTGACGGGGTCGCTGTACGCCGTCGCCGAGGCCCGCGACCGGTGGACGGTCCCGCTGGTCCCGAAACGGCGGGGGCGGACGCCCGGCGAGGCCGGGACCTTCGCCGGCGTCCCGTCGTCGGAACGTGCCTACGAGGACGTCGAGGGGCGGGTGTTCGCCGTCGACCTGCGGGGCGACCAGGCAGACCGGATCGCCGACTGCGTGGACGCCGTCGGCGGCCACGCCGTCCTGTCCGACGCCGGCGCGCCGGGGAAACTCGTCAGGACGGTCTGTTCCGGGACGACGGCCCAGTACCGCGCGCTCGCCAACGGACTGGACGACGAGGGGCTGGGACTGGGCCGCGTCGCCGACCAGTTCCGGCGGGCCCTGCGTTCCTCGATCCCCGGCCCGTTCGAAACCGACGGCACCGCCGTCATGGGGATTCTCAACGTCACGCCCGACAGTTTCTACGACGGCGGGGAGTACGACCGGTTAGAGGCCGCCGTCGACCGCGCCGAGGAGATGGTCGCCGCCGGGGCGGACGTCGTCGACGTCGGCGGCGAGAGCACGCGTCCGGGCGCCGACCCCGTCCCCGTCCGCGCGGAGATCGATCGGGTCGTCCCGGTGATCGAGGCGATCTCCGAGATGGACGCGACGATATCGATCGACACCCGGAAGGCGGCCGTCGCGGACGCGGCGCTGTCGGCCGGTGCCGACGTCGTCAACGACGTCTCGGGACTCGCCGATCCCGAGATGCGGTTCGTCGTCGCCGACCACGACGCCGGCCTGGTGTTGATGCACAGTCTGTCGGCGCCGGTCGACCCCGAGCGTGACTGGTCGTACGACGACGTCGTCGAGGACGTGATCGACGACCTGGCCGAGCGGATCCTCTACGCCGAACGGGCGGGCATCGATCGGGAGCGGATCGTCGTCGACCCGGGCTGTGGGTTCGGCAAGGAACCGGCCGACTCGATGGCGCTGCTGGACCGCCTCCCGGAGTTCGAGGCGCTCGGCTGTCAGGTGCTCGTCGGCCACTCCCGGAAGTCGATGTTCGCGGACGTCGCCGGACCGGCCGAGGACCGTCTCCCGCCGACGCTCGCCGGGACCGCGATGGCCGTCGAGCGCGGCGCGGACGTCGTCCGGGTCCACGACGTCGCCGAGAACGCCGCCGTCGTGCGGACCGTCGAGGCGGCCGACGACGGCTGACACCGACCGTTCTCACCCCGAGGCCGCGCCGGCGCTCCGGCAGTGTCACTCCGCGACGGTTCCGATCTCCGGGACGACGCCCAGTTCCTGGACCATCTTCAGCGTGTCCCAGTGGGCCCAGATCTCGGCGATCTCGCCGTCCTCGATCCGGAACACGTCCAGTCCCTCGACCGAGAACGCCTCGCCGGTCGGTTCGATCCCGAACAGGTCGCTCTCGTGGGTGCCCGTCGCGACCCAGTGGGCCCGGACCGCGTCCTCGCCCGCGACCAGTTCCTCGACGGTGTACCAGACGTCCGGGAACGCCGTCTGATACGTCTCGACGTACTCCCTGATGTCCTCGGGACCGGAGACGTCCCGCGGGCTCAGACTCGGCGGACCGTGGTACTCGACGTCGTCGGCGAGGATGTCGTCGGCAGTCGACAGGTCACCCTCGTTGAACAGTTCCTCGAACCACCGCCGTACGAGAGTCTCCCCCTCGACGTGGCTTGTTGACATGGCTCGTACCCACGTCCTACTAACGCGGCGGGGCGAAAAAAATTCCCGCCGCTAGAGCTCCTCGCGCAACGCCTCGTTCAGTTCCGGCACGACCTCGTGGAGGTCGCCGATGACGGCGTACTCGCTCTTCTGGATGATCGCCGCCTCGGGATCCGTGTTGATCGCCAGGATGTTCGACGCACCCTTGCAGCCGACCATGTGCTGGACGGCGCCGCTGATGCCACAGGCGATGTACAGGTCCGGGCTGATCTGGGCGCCGGTGAGACCGATCTGGTCGTCGTGGGGTCGCCAGCCCTCGTTGATCGCGGCGCGGGAGGCGCCGACGGTGCCGCCGACGATGTCCGCGAGTTCCTCCAGCTGACCGTACCCGTCGGGGCCGCCGACGCCGCGCCCGCCACCGACGACCACCCGCGCTTCGCCCAGCGGAACCCCCTCGACGTCCGACGACTCCGTCCGGTCGATCTGGACCCGGAACGCCGACTCGTCGACGTCGGGAGCGACCGTCACGACCTCCGGCGACGCGGCCGTCTCGGCCGGCGTGACCGGATACTCGTGTTCGGCGGCGGACAGGAGCGGCGTCGCGGCGTCGACCCGCGCGTGTTCGATGAGACTCCCGCCCCAGCGGTGGCGCGAGAGTTCGTACTCGTCGCCGGTCGCGTCGACGTCGACGCAGTTCGCCACCATCGGGAGGTCTCGCTTCGCGCCAACGTGTGCGAGCACCTCGTGGCCGCGGTCGGTCCCGGGCGCGACGACGGCCTCGGGGTCGCTCTCGTCGAGCAGTCCCGCGACGCTCTCGGCCCACGCCTCCGGGGCGTACGTGTCGAGTCGCTCGTCGTCGACGTGGTGGACCGTCTCGACGCCGTGCTCGCCCAGGTCGTCCGCGGTCGCGGCGCCCTCCGCGCCGAAGACGACGGCCGCGAGCGACGAGTCCGTGTCGGCGACCAGTTCCCTGGCGAGCGTGAGCGCCTCCAGTGACGTCTCCGCCGGGGCCCCGCCCTCGTGTTCGACGAACGAGAGGATCACGGTCAGACCACCTCCAGGTCGTCCGCCATGAGGTCGAGTATCTCCGGAACGGCCTCCGAGCCCTCGCCCAGGATTTCGGCCCGCCCCTCGCCGCTGTCGGGGACTTCCAGGCGGACCGTCTCGACGGCGTCGTCGACGGCGGGACGGTGGGGGTCGCGGCGGTCGACGCCCTGTTTGCGTGCCTGCATCTTGGCGCGCATCGAGGCGTACCGCGGTTCGTTGATCCCCTCCTTGACCGACACCGCCGCCGGGAGGTCGAGTTCGTACACCTCCGCGCCGCCGGTGACCTCGCGTCGAGCGGTCACTCGTCCGTCCTCGACGGCGAGGTGTTTCACACCAGCGAGGAACGGCACGTCCAGTGCCTCGGCGACGCGAGCGCCGACCTGGAAGTTCGCGGCGTCAGCGGACTCGTTGCCGAACAGCAACAGGTCGTAGGCGGGGCCGTCCCCGGAGTCCCCGCGGACCGCCTCGGCGATCGCGCTCGCGGTTTCACGGGGGCCCCACTCCTCGCCGTCGGTCTCCAGCAACGTCGCCTCGTCGACGGTCATCGCCAGTCCCTCTCGGAGCTGTTCGGTCGCCTCGTCCGGACCGAGCGTCAGGACCGTCGACGAGCCGCCGTGCTCCTCGACGAGCTGGACCGCCGCCTCGATCGCACACTCCTCGTGGGGACTCATCGTGTACCCCAGGCCGCTGGCGTCGATCGACCGCTGGTCGTCTGTCAGTACGATCTTCGCACCGGTGTTCGGTACCCGTTTGATGCAGGTCAGTACGTCCATGTTCGGTGAGTTCGGTGGGTGGGAGTGACCCTCCCAGGGTGGTCGTCGATTCTAGCTACGGATGCGCTCGTTCTCGGGGTCGAACAGCGGGCGACTCCCGGCGACCTCGACGG
>CAZIVN010000175.1:0-5350 GCA_964542685.1 uncultured Halobacteriales archaeon | reverse complement strand
CCGGCCCGAGTTCGACGATGGTGTCCGCGACGCCGCGGGCGAAGCCGGTCCAGGGCGACAGCGTCTCGACGCGGTCGACGACGCCGTCGTCCAGCCAGAGGACGTCGATGGGCGTCCGGACGAACACCATGTGGACGCCGCGGCGCTTGCTCTCGTCCATGTCGAACACCAGCGCGTAGTCGTCGGGCACCGCCGTGTAGAACATCAGGCCGCGGAACTGCCGGCGGAACGTGTCGGCGACGTCGACCGACGTGGCCAGCGGCCGCCGGTTCCCGTCGGCCGACTCGTGGACGATCTGCATACGTCGGTCGGAGACCGGCGAGGGTCAAAGGGGTTCGGGCCGCCGGACGACCCGAGGTTCGAACACGTCGCGGCGCCTACATGAAGTTCCCGAGCCCGGTCTGTTCCTGCCCCGACTCCACCTCGTCCCAGGAGACGTCGAGGGCCTCCAGGATGCGCGCGATGGGCCCTCTCAGCGTCTTCTCCAGCATCTTGTCCCAGTCGACGTCGAACTCCGCGGGCACCTGGTCGGCGTACTCGAAGCAGATGACGTCCGGGTCGCGCTTGAACTCCCGGTAGATGCGGTCCTCGCGGGACTGCCCGCTGGGGTCCAGGCCGCGCTCGTCCTCCATGCGCCGCCAGAAGTCCGGGTGCACGGACTCGATGTACAGGCGCATCGGCTTCGAGCCGCTGGCGAAGTTCGTGCCCAGCATGACGTTCGCGTACTTGGCCCCCCGGACCTGTGCGGTGTCGGTCTCGTAGGCGTCCAGTTTCTTCCCGATGCCGCCCGGGATGCCGACCTCGTCCAGCGGCAGGTTCCCCTTCTTGAACTCCTCGATGGTGTCGTGGACGAACTCCTTGACGCCCTCGACGTCGCCCTCCCGGACCAGCAGTTCGATCACCCTGTGCTGGACGTCCTTCGTGATGGCCGCGATGTCCGACCGCTGGTACTCGAAGCCCGTGATGTCGACGTCGTCGACCTCCTTTCCCTCTTTCCAAACGATGTGTCCAGAGTATCGTTTTTTCTTGCCCGCCTGGAAGAACCGGCGGTACAGCTTCTCGAACTCGATCTGGAAGCGGTGGGCCGCCGCGTTCAGTTCCTCGCGTGCGTAGTCGTCGTACCGTTCGTTGATGGCCGCCTCGATGTCGAACGAGGACTCGATGGCCTCCTCGGTGGTGACGTCGCCGCCGAGTTCGAGCATGACGCTGTCGGTGTTGTGCAGGACGATACCCCCGACGCCGTCGACGAAGTTCTCGTTCTCCGCGACGCTCAGGTCGTAGACGTAGCCGTCGTGGTCGACCTCGTGGAGGACCGGATCCCGGCCCGACCGGTAGTAGTCGCAGGTCCGGATCGTGTACGACTCCTTGTCCTCGCGGTACTTCAACGAGTGGCGTTTGCCGCGCTGGGTGAGCAGTGTCGAGAGTCCGGCGGCGAGTTCACGACTCACCGTCTCGAACTCGAAGTGACGGTCACAGTAGCTCTCCCGGTACCGCGGGAAGTCGGTGTACCCGTCGCCGTCGATCAGGACGTCGATGAACAGCGCCTGCAGATTCTCGGGGAGGTGGTAGACGAACGACGGAATCCGTTTGCCTCGTGAGGTCTGTCCGGCGAACTCCCGGAAGAACACGGCCGCGAGCTCGTTCATCATCTGCAGTTTGAGGGTACCGTCGTCGTACGAGGCAGACTCCTGTCCGTCCTGCGTTTCGTACGAGACGGACCGTTCGTCGCGGACGTCGCTCTCGACGATGCTCGCGGTCGTTCCCTCGAACAGACGGTAGTAGTCCGACTGCAGCCCTTCGAGCCAGTCGCGGCGGGACTCGCAGATGCTGGCGCCGAACCTGCTGTCCGTCGTCTCTTTCGTCGACGCACTGCCCTCGGAGACGTACGCAGCCAGCAGTCGGACGAGCGCAGCACCGTCCTCGCCTGCGAGGTCGACGTGCCGCTGGACCTTCACCGTCCTGTCCCGTCGATCGTGGTGTTCGTGGCCGAACCAGACCCACTCCTCGTCCGCACAGACCCGTTTCGTCTTCGTCTCGGCGTTCTCGCTTCCGACGCTCCGCCCGTTGTCGTACTCTCGCGTGTACCCGTCCAGGACTTCGTACACGTCGATCGTCTCTACCGTCTCGACGGGTGGAATTCCCGATACCCGGTGTGGTTCAACCACTTCCTCGGGCGAGGCCTCGACGAACTCGCCGTCCCGTTCGACGACGTACGAGTGGTCTCGCGTCGTCGTCGATTCACCAAACTTGTGCTGCAGGTTCACGACCGGTTTGTCGGTCTCGTGGCGGATCGCCTGGTCGATCGGCTGCCACTCTGGGTTCCCGTCGTCGTCGATCGACAGCGCCTCCCAGCCCGGTAGTCGCCGCCGATCCTTCGTCGGACGGGCCCGGTCGACCCTGCCACCGTCGGCACTGACTGGAACCGCCTTGCTGACGAGTTGCTCACCGCGCTCGAACAGTTCCTCGATCGGCAGGACACGAATCAGTCCGTCCGGATCACGGACGACGATCGGGCGGTCTCCAGTGACGCTGTCGCCGTACGCGACCTGGTATCCCATTTCGCTCGCTACCTCGTCGGTAAACTCGATCACCGACCGCCCGGTAGCCGTGATCGCGGCCGCAGCGTCCTTGTCGTAGAGGCGGAACTGCTCCCACCCCGAGACGCCGTACAGCGACTGGCCGACGAACTGGAAGGTGCCGTTGCGGCCCGCCAGCAGCGTGTGATTGTCCGCGACGGTGACGCAGTAGACGCCGTTCTCTGCGGTGGTCGTCTCCGCGCTCCGGTGCATCCGGAGCGTGTTCTTGCTCTCCTCGGTGACGTAGATCCGGTACACGCCGTCCCCGTCCTCGGAGTAACTGGCGGTCAGGCCGAGGTGGGTACAGAGCCGGAGTACGTCGTCTCTGAGCCGTTCGCTCGCGGTACTGTACCGGAACGACCCGGGCTGTCTGCCCCCGTCGCTGGCGATCAGCGTTTCAAGGAACGCGCGCTTCTGGTCTCGACTCGCTTCGAAGACGAACTCCGGGATCCGCTTCTCGAAGCTGTCGGCGCCACAGGTCCGTTCGAGGTACTCGCCGAGGAGGCGCGACGTGAACTGGTATCCCTGGTCGTCGAGGTAGTAGTCGAATCCCATCCGGTCGAGCAACGCCCCGATCGCAGCGTGGTCGTTGCCGCCGTCCGCGGCGACGGCGTCGTCCGTGCCCACCGAGTCGTCGGACGGAGCGTCCTGGGCGATCTGAACGGTCGTCGCAGATCCCCGTAGTTTCTCGCCGAATGTCTTCTCCTCGGAGGTGTACACCGAGCCCTCGGTGACGTACCACGCCAGCAGTTCGAGGAAGTCGTCGCCGTCGTAGTTTCGTGGGATCCACTTCCGGTTCGGTTCGGCGTGGACGTAGAACTCCGAGCAGACCTCGTCCAGGTACTCCCGATGCTCCTCGAACTCCGCGGCAGAGAACACGTAGCCCGTCTCTTCGACGTCGTTCTTCGTCACCTTGTTCGGATACCAGCCAATCTCGCTCGCGAGCGTCTGGCCGTGAACGTCGTTGTTCGCCCAGACCTCGTAGTCGTCGAGCAGTTCGGTCAGGTCAACCTCGTCGAGTCGGTCGCCGTCCGGGCCATCCCAGTCGTGGGGCAACTGGTAGTTCGTCGCGTCGGCGAGGGCACCGGCTTCGACGAACCGGTAGTCGTCTTCGTCCCAGGTGATCCCGTTCGTCTCCGCCTTCCGGACCAGCATCCGGTGGTTCGGCGTGACGCTCAGGTCGATCTTGTCCGTCTCGACGTCGACCAGTTCGCCGTCGTAGTCCGGGTACGCCTGGGTCTCGACGACGGGTTTGACCTCCATCTCCAGCGTCTCGGGGTTCAGCGAGTACACCTCGTCACCGACGTCCAGGTCGGTGATCCCGGCGACGCCGTCGGGCGTCAGTACGTCGGTGTCCGGCGTGAAGCAGTTCATTACTCTCTTCACCGCCGCCTGCTGCTGGTCGTAGCGCTTGTACTCCGGACTGTCCGGATCGAACTCGTTGCGCCGTTCCTTCTTGCGTTCGCGCTCGTCCAGCAACGCGTCGATCATCTCCCGCATCATCCCGTCCGGTTCCTTCCGGAAGTGCGTCCCGTTGGGAGAGCGATACGTCTCGCCGTCGTACAGGTCCGGGTCGACCTTCGTTTCGGGCGAGGCGTTTACCGTTGCCATCGACATGGGGTACAGCGACTGCCCGACCCACTGGAAGTGGCCGTTCCGGCCCGCGAGAACGACGTGGTTGTCTTCGGCGGTTACGCAGTGGACCTGACCGTCGTGGTCTTCGACGGTGGCGTTCGTCGCCTTCTCGAACGACCCCCGCTTGCCGACGGAGATGTACCAGGTGCCGTCGGTCTGCTTCGACACTGTCGGCTTGTGTCCGGCACGAACCGCGAGGTCGACGATGCCCTGCCTCAGGTCGTCGCTCTTGGTCCAGAACTTCCGGAGGCCGGACTCGGTCCGGCTCCCGTCGCCGTCGATCATCGTCTCCAGCAACGTCGAACACAGGTCGCCGTCGAGGTCGAACACCCACTCGGGGAGACGTTTGTCGGCGTACCCTTCGCCGCAGTGGTCAGTGAACCACTCGACGAGGTAGCGGTTCGAGACGGTGATACCGTTGACACTGACGCTGTGGTTGATGCCCATCCGCTCCAGCAGTGACGTGATCGCGTCGCGACCGTCGGCGTCTTGCTGGTGGAGCGTGATTCGACCGTTGCTATCGTCGATGCTCCCCTCGGTGACGTACCAGCCCATCAGTTCAAGCCAGTTCTCCGCCTCGAAGTTCGCGGGCGTCTCACGGTGTCGTGGCCCGTACTTCAGGAACGTCTGGTCGGCCTGTGACTCGATCAACTCGGCGTGGTCGCGGTACTGTTCGATCGGGACGAGATACTTGCCGACTTTCTGCTGGAGGCCGGCGGCCGCGGACGACCCGTGGACGAGTTCGAGGTCGTCGGTGACGCCGTCGGGCATCGCGTTGCGGAACACCCGCAGGTCGTCGTCCGTGTAGGCGACGACGTACCCGCCCTCTACCTCGTCGATCAGGTCGAACGTCTCCGGCGACGCCCCGTCCATCGGCTCGTGCTGGGGGAACGCGTAGCGTTCGGTGTCAGTCAGGTCGCGGTACTCCGCGAACTCGAAGTCCGAGGGATCCTGATCGTCCCACCCGCGGGTCTTCGAGGCGAGGAAGCGGTGGTTCTCCGTCACCTTGAAGTCGTGCGTGTTCCCGCTGAGGTGGTGGAGTTCGCCGAACTCGTTGTCGTACGAGTGGGTCTCGGCGACGCGTTTCACTTCGCACTCGAACGTCTCCGGGTCGAGCGTGTACACCTCGTCGCCGACCT
>CAZIVN010000174.1:0-5416 GCA_964542685.1 uncultured Halobacteriales archaeon | reverse complement strand
GGCGATCACCGGTAATGAATGAAACTAAACCGTATGAGACGGGCCGCGGCGTCGGCCCC
This sequence comes from uncultured Halobacteriales archaeon, assembly GCA_964542685.1. GTDB lineage: Archaea > Halobacteriota > Halobacteria > Halobacteriales > Natrialbaceae > CAZIVN01. The sequence continues at coordinate 5,357 of CAZIVN010000174.1, read as the reverse complement.
GGAATCGGACGACCGGGCGATACGGACGGCTTATGTCGCTCGGCCGAGTACGACCGGCAATGAGCGACTCTAGCGAGCGCGTTCCGGCGACGTGTCCCTCCTGTTCGCCGGGCGCCGAGACGGTCCACGAGGTACTCAGTCCCGGCGGGCAGGCGACGGTCCGCTGTACCGAGTGTGACCACGTCCACAAGACCAGCATCGAGCGCGAGCGAACGGAGCAGACGGACGTCGTCGTCTCGCAGGGCGGCGAGTCCGTCACGGCGACCGCCGACGTCCCCGTCGACGAACGACTGGCCGTCGGCGAGGAGTTCGTCCTGGAGACGGAGACGGCGATCATGACCGTCCGGATCACGAGCCTGGAACTGCACGAGGGCGGGCGCACGGAGGCGGCCCGCGGCGAGGACGTCGCGACGGTCTGGACCCGCGACGTCGGCAACGTCGAGGTCGACGTGACGCTCCACCCCACGGAGGGGACCGACGAGGACACCCGCAGCCTCAGCCTCCCCCTGCCGGGCGACCGTGAGTTCACCGTCGGCGAGACGGCCGAGATCGGCGACGAGGCGTTCACCGTCGAGGGACTGCTCCCGCGCGAGGACGCCGTCGGCTACGACCACGACCGCCTCGACCACGCCGGCGACTCGGTTCCGGCGAAAGACTGCAAACGGGTGTACGCCCGCGACGAGACCGGCGACGCCTGGTCGATGTGGTGATCGGCGTGCCGGGTGACGACCAGTACCGCGCCGAGCGCGAACGGATGGTCGAGCGTCTGGTGGAGGCCCGCCGGATCGGCGACGACCGCGTCGCCGACGCGCTCCGTGTCGTCCCGCGCCACGAGTTCGTCCCGGCGGCACGGCGCGACCGGGCGTACGCGGACACGCCGCTCAGGATCGGCGACGACCAGACGATCAGCGCTCCCCACATGGTCGGGATCATGGCCGACCACCTCGACCTGTCCGCGGGCGAGCGGGTCCTCGAAATCGGAACCGGCTGTGGCTACCACGCGGCCGTGACCGCCGAACTCGTCGACCCGGAGAACGTCTTCTCGGTGGAGTACTCGGCGACGCTCGCCGAGCGCGCTCGCGAGACGCTCGCCGACCTCGGGTACGGCGGGATTTCGATCCGGCAGGGCGACGGCCGCGAGGGCTGGGCCGAGTACGCCCCCTACGACGCCGCCTACCTCACCTGTGCGGCCGCGGAGTTTCCCCCGGCCGTGGTCGAGCAGGTCCGTCCCGAGGGGCGTCTGCTGGCACCGATCGGCGACCGTCGACAGACCCTGGTCGAAGCGCGACGCCGAGCGGACGGCTCGCTGGACCGGACCGACCACGGCGGCGTTCGGTTCGTCCGGATGCGCGGCGACTGATTCCGGGGACCGGTTACTCGTCCGACCGGTGGCAGAAACGCATTTGACCCCCCGCTTCGTGGCGGGTGACATGCCGACCCGCGAGCAGCCGCCCGAAGTTCTCGCCGCGCTGTGGGCAGCCCGCGAGACCGGGCTGTTGGACGCGCTGTTGACCGAGGCGGACACGCCAGCGGCGGCCGCGGACGCCGCCGGCGTCACGGAGCGCGCGGCCGAGGTCGTCGTCGGTACGATGGTCGAGGAGGGGTTCCTCACGAGGGTCGACGACGGGTACGAGCCGACCAACCGGGCCCTGGGGCTGCTGACGACCACCGACGTCCGGTCGATCGGCGAGACGCCCCGCCGGCTGGACGTCTTCGACGCGCTGTGTACCCTCCCGGAGACGATAACCACCGGGTCGGCGCCTGCCCGGTCCGGCGACTGGACCCGCAACGAACTGGGTGCCGCGGCGGCACTGGACGACGACACGGTGCGTGCGATCGTCGACGAGACGCTGCGCCCGGACGCGGACGCGAGGGACGTCCTGGTCCTGGCCGGCGCGCCCGGACGGGTCGCGAACGCGGTCGCGGACCGTGATCGATCGGTCACCGTCGTCGACGGCCACGACGCCATCGAGGTGACACGGCCGCTCGTGAGCGGGCGCGACGTCGAGTGCGTGACCGCACCGGTCACGGAACTCCCGCCGGAACGGTTCGATCTCGCGGTCGCAGTCGACTACACACACCGGCTGCCGCCCGACGAGAACCGACACCTCGTCGCCGCGGCCCACGACCTCCTCACGGCGGGCGGCCACCTCGTCCTGGTCGACCGACTCCGGGGTCGCTCCGCGGCCGCGATGGAACTGGCCATCGAGGCGCTCGCGACGACCGAGGGTGGCGGGACGTACCCGGCGGACCGGTACTGCTCCTGGCTCCGCGACGGCGGATTCGCCGACGTCGACGTTCGCGACGTCCCGGAGACGGACCGACAGGCGGTCGTCGCTCGCAGGCCGCGCGATTGAAATAGGTGCGTCACGGAGCCTCGAACATGGACCTCGAACTCGTCCGAGACGACATGGTCGACAGCCTCGAACACGAGGCCAAGGCCGTCGTCCGGACGGAAGCGGTCAGCACCGCGATGCGCGCGGTGCCCCGCCACGAGTTCCTCGAGGACGAGCGGGGTGCGTACAACGACACGGCCCACCGCGTCGCGGGGTCGCGCGTGCTCGCGCCGAGCACGGTCGCGCGACTGCTGGAGGCGCTGGCCCCCGAGGAGGGCGACGACGTGCTGGTCGTCGGCGCTGGAGTGGGGTACACCGCGGCGGTCCTGGCGGAGATGCTCGCCGGCGAGCGCGTCCACGCCGTCGACATCGACCGGGGACTAGTACTCGAGGCGCGTCGCAACCTGGAACGTGCGGGCTACGCGGCCGTCCTCGTCGACTGCCGCGACGGCGCCCAGGGACTGGCCGAGTACGGGCCGTTCGACCGGGTTCTCGTCGAGGCGGCCGCCGTCGAACCACCGGCGCCGCTGCTCGACCAGTTGCGCCCGGGCGGGCGCCTGGTGCTCCCCAGGGGCGCCGCCGGGCAGACCCTCGTCGCGTGCGACGCCGCCGGCGAGGACTGCGACGCGTTCGGCCCCGTTTCGTTCGCGCCGCTCCTCGTCGAGGGCGAACAGGCGACTGCCATCGAGCGCAACCGGACCGAGCGCGAGGACCGCGAGCGCGCAGAGCAGGCCGAGGCGACCAGGGCCTGGCGCGACGGGACCTGGATGGACCGGCCGTACTGAGTACGGCGGTGTCCGGCCGCCCTACTCCTCGACGACCAGAATCTGGGTGTTCTCCCTGTCGTCGGCGTACTCGCTCCCGCCGGGTGGTTTGATGTCTATCTCCAGTGTCCCCTCGGCCTGGTTCTGCCCCAGCCCCGGTTTCGCCGTCATCACCGCGTACCCGCTCTCGTTTGTCGTCGCAGTGTGAACCTCCTGGAGACGGGCAGTGTCGCTCCGGAGGACGACGGTCGCGCCGGAGACGGGGTTGCCGTCGGCGTCGACGACCCGAATGGTGAACTCCCGTTCGCCAGGGGCGACGACGTCCGGTGAGGGCTGGGCGTCGACTTCCGTGACCGCGAGGGTCCCGACGCCACCCAGCGTGTTCATCATGACGCTCAGACTCGCGACGCCGACGACGATGGCGATGACGAGTCTGACCGGCAGACCTTCGATAGCGCGCGTGTCGGTTCGGAGGGAACGCATGCTCCCCCTGGTCGCCCGTTCGTACTTGAACGTCCGGCCGGCCACCGCCCGGGAGTCCCGGCGGCACCCCTCGGTGCCCCTGGCCGTCCGGAGGGCGCAGAGCGAGTTCTACTATCGATTCGTGACTATATTCCAGTTTTTCTGTCGGATCAGCAGTTGAAAAGTTTTATATTGCCAGAGCGTCAACTTTAAGACGGAGCTATGACCGAAACCACTCCGGACACCACGCCCTCCAGGCATCCGACCGGCAACCGAGGCACCGACGTCGGTCCGCTCCGGGCCGTTGTCGCCCGGGTCGGGGCCCTCACGCTGGTGTACGGCACGCTCGCCGTCCTGTTGCTCCTCCCGCTCGTCGGGTTCGGCATGCTCGGAACGATCGGACTGATCGGCGGTTCGTTCGTCCTGGTGTACGTCCTCCTGACGCTCAACGAGAGCGACTACACGCTGTACACGATCAGACTCGCCGTCATCGACACTCTCAGAACTGGCGAGTGGCCCGGGTAACCGACGCCGACAGGAATCGGTCCCCCACACCACGCTCCTGTGCCACGCTCCGGGTGGTAGCCACGCTACGGTCAGTCGTGTCCGCGAGAAGCGTCCGAGCCTCGTACGTGCGGCGCACAGTCGAGACGATTACACGCTCCGCTGTGCTCGCGGAGTTGTTCGCCGCAAAAGTACGCCCGAGGTGGGTTTGAACCGGAGGAAACCTCGCTTCGCTCGGTTTCCAGGGTTCAAATCCCTTCGTCACCGTTCTCGCGGACACGGTTCACTCGTCGCTCCGCTCCTCGTTCAGTCGCGTCCGCGAGAAGCGCCCGAGGCGGGATTTGAACCCGCGTCACGACCGTGACAGGGTCGTATGATGGGCCACTACACCACCCGGGCTCGCTGCACTCTCCGGTTTCCCGGTGACGAATATAAGACTTTCCAAACGGGGCCGGTGTGGCGACAGTCCACGGGACAGGTGTCACCGATTCCCACAAACGATTTATTCTCGGCTGTCGAACTGGACTGTGACGACGGCGGCCCCGAAATCTCCGGGGCCGATAGCCGTTGCGCTCGCCCCGATTTGGTAAGCGTTATATGCGTTCCGGATGTAACGGGCTGTAGTATCTCGTGACAGCCGCTTCTCTCCGGGAACGCCACACATGGTAGATGTAAGCCAACACGACCTCGTGCCAGAGCACGACGTAATCGAGGAGTCGGCCCTCGAGGACGTGCTCGACGAGTACGACATCGACAGGACAGACCTTCCAAAAATCAAGAAGACCGACCCCGCCCTGCCAGACGAGGCGACGGTCGGCGACGTGATCGAAATCGTCCGGGACTCCCGGACCGCAGAGCAGGCGATCGTCTACCGACTGGTGGTCGACTAACATGAGTTCGGACACGAATCAGAACGCGAACGTCGACATGGACATGGACCGACAGGACCGACGGGCTATCTCCCGGCAGTACTTCTCGAAGGAGCGCCTGGCGGAACACCACTTCCGGTCGTTCAACGCGTTCCTCAACCGGGGGATGCAACAGGTCGTCGACGAGAAGGAGACGATCGACACGGACATCGGCGACAAGGAGGGCGAGGAACCGGTGTGGGTCGAACTCGGCGACGTCCGGGTCGTGACCCCACGGGTCCGCGAGGCCGACGGCAGCGAGGAACTGCTGTACCCACAGGAGGCCCGCCTCCGGAACATCACCTACTCCGCGCCCGTGTTCATGGACATGGCAGTCATCGTCGGGGGCGAGGACGAAGAGGAGCGTGTCGTCGACCAGACCG
>CAZIVN010000173.1:0-5419 GCA_964542685.1 uncultured Halobacteriales archaeon | reverse complement strand
CCCGCGAGCCGCCGTAGTCGACGTTGCCGTGGAAGTTGTCGGCCTCGTCGACGATGACCAACTGGCGCCCGCCGCCGAGCGTGCTGTTGCGGGCCGCGCGGCCGGCCAGTCGATCGATCTCGTCTGCCGTCCGGGAGTCGCTCGCGTTCAACTCCACCGTCTCCCAGTCCATGTCGGCGGCCAGCGCGTGTGCCGCCGAGGTCTTCCCGACGCCCGGACTGCCGTGGATGATCGCCGCCTCGCGGTGGTCGGGCCACGTCTCGGCCCACTCCCGCAGGTCCTCGCAGGCGCTGTCGTTGCCCCGCACCTCCGACAGCGTCGACGGGCGGTACGTCTCCGTCCAGTCAGCCATGCCGTGACCGTTGTCCCGTGTCCGTCTTGCATCTGTCGGTGGCCGACCCACTCCCGGAGACGGTACGTATTTCCCTGCCCGGAGTCTGGCGACACCCATGCAGCGTTCGGGTAGCGCTCGAACCGTGCGGTCCGCCGGACGGCCCCTCGACCGGAGGCGGCCGTGACCGGCACCGGTCGCGACGAGGCGACGGGCCCGACTGGCTTCGACGTGGACCCACGGGTGTCGGCGCTGGCCCGGACGACCCTGGTCGGCCTCGGCGCGTGGCTGGTCGCCCTCGTGGTCGTCGGCCTGATCGGACTCACCGGCGACCCACCCATCTCCGACGACGTTCCGCTGTGGAAGGGGCTGGTGTGGTTCTTCCTCGACGCGCAGTTCGTCCCGGTCGTCGAGACCAGCGGCCGGCAGACGGTCGTCGTCGACCTGTTCGAACTGCTCGACTCGCCGCTGACGCCGCTTGCGTACCCGACGCCGCCGCTCGCCCTGGCGGCGGCCGGCGCGGCGGTCGTCCGCACCGACTGGTTCGACGACCTCGACCTCCCACCGGCGGCCGCCGGACTCCCGGTCTGTCCCGGCTACCTGGTGCCGACGCTCGTCCTCGCGGCGGTCAGCGGCCACACCATCGTCCTCGACCTGCCGCTGGTGAACGTCGTCAAGAACGTCACGCCGCGGGTCGGACTCCGACTCCTGCTGATCGCCCTCGGCTATCCGATCCTCTTCGGTGGGTTCGGGGGCCACCTCGCGGCGTCGCTCGGCGCGGACGACTGATACTCCCGGCCCGGCGACCCAGCGCGGGGGCAGAACGACTTTTTGTCGGGACGCCGATTTGGGGGGCATGCGCACGGTCCGGGAGGTGGCCGACCGCGGGTGGGCCGTCGACCGTCTGGTGGTCGTCCGCGCGGCACTGGTGGGTGCCTGTGCGTACGCCTGTGCCTACGCGGTCACGTACGCCACGGTCGTCGTCGCCGCCACCGCCGCGGTCGGCGAGGGAGCGCCGACCTGGAAGGTCGCGGGCTGGCTCCTCCACCTCGCACACTTCGGCCGCGTGGCGGAGCGCCCCGTCGGCCCCGCCGCCGCGCCCGACCGGACGACGTACGGACTCCTGTCTGCGGCCGACGGGAGCCTGGTGTTGCTGATCGTCGTCCCGCCGCTGTCGGCCGCACTCGCCGGGTTCCTCCTCGTCTGGTGGATCGGTGCGAACACGCCCCGGCGCGGGGCGGTGCTCGGTGCGCTCGTCGCCGTCGGCTACCCCGTCGGGACGCTCGCGGTCGCGGCCGGCGCCACGCACGTCACCGGTGACCCGATCGTCGCCGTCGAGGTTCGACCGCTCCTCTCGGCGGTGTCCGTCGCGACGAGTCTCGCGTACCCGGTCGCGTTCGGTGCGATCGGCGGCGCCCTCGGTGGCTGGGTGTGGGCCCGCGTCGGACTGTAGGGTTACCGGGTCGCCACCCCGGACGGCGACGGTCCCGGATCACAGCGACAGTGCCAGCATCTCGCCCCAGGGCTCGAACCCGTGGCGCTCGTAGAAGTCGACGGCCCGGTCGTTGTCGGGGTCGACGTCCAGTACCAGCCGGTCCAGCGGGAGCGACTGCGCCCCCGCGAGGTCCGTCGCCGCTCCCAGGAGGTCGTCGGCCACGCCGGTCCCGCGCCGGTCCGGTCGGACGTACACCTCGTTGAGGACGGCCGCGTCCCAGACCATCGCGAGTCGCTCCGGGAGGACGAACACGTAGCCGACGAGGTCGTCGCCGTCGGCGGCGACGGTGACACACCTGGGCTCGTCGGCCGTACACCGGTCGACCCAGTCGAGGTACCGGTCGCGGTAGTCGTCGGTCAGTTTGCCCTCGTAGGCCGCGCGCTTCTCGGCGTCGCCGGTTTCGCCCCCCAGTTCCCGCTCGAAGGCCGCCTTCAGGTTCCACAGTGTGGCCGCGTCGCAGTCGCGGTCGTACGGCCGAAGTTCGCCCATGCCGGTCGTCCGGGAGCGGGCGGGTAAAACGCGACGGTTCGAGCCGACTCGGCGGCGGTCGATCAGCGCCGGCGGTGTTCCCAGAGCCGGAACGAGGTGAGCACGGTTCCGGCGGCGAACAACAGCAGTTCGAGTCCGGAGTTGACCAGGAGGAACACGCGTTCGGGCGGCGGTTCCTGGGACTCCGTCTCGGTCGCACCGCCGCCGTCCCCGCCGTCACCCGTCGCGGCGTCTGCGATCTGTTCCGCGGCGTCGGCCTCGTCGGGTTCGGGGTCGGCGCCGGTCTGGAACTGCGTCTCGTCGGTCGATCCCTTCGAACTCTCCTCCTCGACGAACGTCTGGAGCAGGCCCTTCCGGTCCGAGAACTTCGCCTCGCCGTTCAGCGCGTAGAACTGGTCGTGGATCGGCCAGAGGACGTTCACGCCGTTGGTCACCAGGTCCGGCAGGATGCCGGCGACGACGACGGCCGTGACGGCGACGCCGCCGACACGCGGTGCGGTTTCACCGACGCGGTCGACCAGTCGGGAGCGCTCGGCGACCAGGACGTCGTACGCGAGGACGGCCACCAGCACCGCCGGCAGCAGGACGGTGTGGAAGGCGGCCCGGTGTGCGCCGAGGACGAACCAGCCCACGAACACGTCGAGGTCGATGACGACGACTGCGGCCACGACGGCCGCGACCGCACGGGTCGAGAACGCCTCTCGGAGCAGGGCACACGCCACCAGTCCAGCGAGCGCCACGTGGACCAGGGTCGATGGCATACCTGCGGATGGGACCGCGATGGCAAGTGTCTTGCGCGGCCCCGAGCGATAGACACTTGACCGTACCCGCCGAGACACCGACGATGGCCGAGGACGGACTGCGCAACGAACTGGCCGAGAAGATCGCTGGCGAGATCGCGCTCAGCGACGATCCGGGGGGAACGATCCGGAAGTGGCGTACGGAGTTCGACGTCTCCCAGACGGCCCTGGCCGACGAACTGGACGTCTCGCCGTCGGTGGTCTCGGACTACGAGAGCGGTCGCCGGGAGAGCCCCGGCATCGGCGTCGTTCGTCGCGTCGTCACCGCGTTGCTCGACGTCGACGAACGGCGGGGCGGCGAGCGCGTCCGCCAGTACGGCCGGGTGCTGTCGGCGGGGTTCGACAGTGACGTCGTCCTGGACCTCCGGGAGTACCCCGCGAGTGTCCCTCTGTCCCGACTGTACGACGCGGTCGACGCGACCGAACTCGTCCACGGGCGGGTCGACGCCGTCGCGGGCCACACCGTCATCGACAGCATCGAGGTGATCACCAGGCTGTCGGGCGAGGAGTTCTACCGACTGTACGGCCAGTCGACCAACCGGGCGCTGGTGTTTACGAACATCACTCGCGGGGAGTCACCGCTGGTCGCGATGCGTGTCGTCAACCCTACCCCCGCCGCGGTCGTCCTCCACGGCATCGACGACGAGGCGCTGTGGGACCACGCCGCCGACCTGGCACGGATCGACGACTTCTCGCTGGCGGTCGTCGACGGGCCGATCGAGCGGACGATCGACGCACTCGGGTCGTTGCCCTAGAGCGGTTTCGTCACAGCTCTCCCCGGCGAAGACCGGCACCGGACCCCTCCGCACCGGCAGCCGGTGCCCCGGCCCGGTCAGCCCCCTCAGACTGCGAACAGTCCGACGCCGAGGAACAGGCCACCGATCACCAGGAACACGGACAGCGCCAGCAGCATGCGCCGGACCGTCGGCGAGTTCGGTCGCACCGCCCGGTACGCCCGGGCGAACCCTCGACAGCAGCGGACGACCAGCGGAACCCCGATCCGGGCGGTCGTCACCAGTACCCCTGTCGCGAGCACCGTTCCCCCACCGAGCGCCGCAAGCAGTAGCCACGGTTGCTGGATGTTCGTCTCGGTCGCGACGACCGTTCCCGTCGTCGTCAGTGCGACCAGCGCCATCGCCCCCAGTACTACGAGTTCCAGTCCGCCGAACCCGGGGTCCCGCCCCGGACGTAGCCCCCCTGATGTTGCCATACCTATTCGGATATTCAACACGGTGACACATTAAATTTTCCCCGCTATATGGACGTCTAACTACTCCAGATCCCGTATGAAATACAAAAACTGCGAAAATTACTCCGTGACACTTCGGATTTTCAATCCTGGCCGTCGACGACCGTCCGCGGACGGCTCCTTCGAGTCCGGCCCCCTACGACCGCCGTTCCGGTACGAGGTTCTCGCTGCGCTCGAACCTCGCTACTGCTTGCGGGTCGCTTCGCTCACGGCTTCCGGCGGTCGCCGTTCGCGGCTGCGATTCTCGCTCACTCCGTTCGCTCCGAATCGCGCGTTCCCCGCTCGCATTTCGGAGGCCTTCGCTCCGCTCAGGCCTCCCTACTCCACGTACCGGTACTTCCGCTCACCCATCCGGCCCCAGCCGTCGAACACGAACTCCTCGCTGGGCGTGGTCCGCTCCTCGCCCTGGACGTCGGTGTCGTGGTTGTGGGTGTCGTGAATCTCCTCGTACTCCTCGTAGGTGAGGTCGTAGCGGTTCTCGAGCTGTTCGTCGACGTTCAGCGCGGCGACCTCGTCCTCCCATCCGGACTGGACGGTCTCCGTGTGGACCTCGGCCTGGGCGCCACTGCCGTACGAGGCCACGAGCAGGTTCTCGCCGGCCAGGTCGCGACCCGCCTCCAGGGCCGACTTCAGCGCCGCGATGCGGGCGACGTGGACCGAGCCGGTGTACCAGTTCCCGACCTGCCGGGAGATGGACAGCGTCGGTTCGATCGTCGCGTCGTACCAGTCGGCGTAGGCGTCGGTCTCCTTCAGGGCGTCCGTGTACTCGCGGAGGGCGTCCTGGTAGGCCTCGTCGTCGTCGAACGCCTCGGGGCGCGGTTGCCGACCGATCTCCTCGGCCAGTTCGTCCTCGATCTCGGTGTCGCGCGTGACGTGGCGGTACGCCAGCAGCGCCGCCTTCCGGACCATCCCGGGGAACGGCGTGTGGAACGGCGCGTACGCGAAGTCGTCCGGGTGGACGTCGTCGGTGACGGACTCGTAGTCCTCCAGGGCCTCGCGCATCCGGGCGAGGTACACCTGGATCGACCGCTTCCCGTCGACGCTGGGGAACTGCT
>CAZIVN010000172.1:0-5427 GCA_964542685.1 uncultured Halobacteriales archaeon | reverse complement strand
CGGTCGGCGCGTAGAAGTACGGCTCGAACCCGCGGACGACGACGTGTTCGCCGGTCCGGTCCGCCCGCCGACCGAACACGTGGATCAGCGGTTCCTCGGCGTCGCCGTGGCCCGCGATCGTGTAGTCGACCTGGGTGACGGTCATCGACACGGTGCCGTCGGCGTCGGGCAAAGTTGCGGTCGTCGGGTCGACGACCTCGGCGCTGCCCGGGCCGTTGCCGGCGACGTACACCGCCTCTTCCTCCGGGCGGGTCGCGTCGTCCTCGTCGTCCGGGCCGAAGTCGGACAGTCCCAGCTGGCCCTCGTCGGTCATGTTGCCGTCCGTTGGTCCCCCCGGTGTATAAAATCGGCCATCCGGTGGTCCGGTAACGGCGTCGGTCGGCCGGCAGGCGGGCCACGGCGGCGTCGGCGCCACCCGTCGTTACAGGAGCATCTAGAGGCCGAACCCGAACAGGAGAAGCCCCACGGCGAGTGCGACCACCCCCAGCCGCGTCGACGAGCGCAACTCGGACTCGCTGCGGGCAGAGAGCACGAACTGGTCGTCGCCAGGTTCGACCACTGCGTCGCCCGGTCGTAGGTACGTCGCGTCCCTCGCGTCGCCGTCTCTGGGACGAACCGCTCCGAGCAGGTACACCTCGTCGCCCGGTTCGATCGTCCCCTCGTAGTACCGCCGCTCGCCTGCTTTCTTCCCAGCGTCCAGCATCCCGCTCGCTCGTTCGAACTGTGGCCGGAGGACGGCCTGAAACTGTTCGAACTCGTCGATACGGTCCGGGTTCGGTTCGTCGGGGGCGGACTTGTGCACCGTCTCCAGGGTCCGGAAGTCGACGGTCGTGTCGTCGACGGAGACGCTGTGGTCCAGGTCGCCGAAGTCGAGGTCGACGGAGAGGCTACTGGTCGCGTCGCTGCCCGGGTACACGGCGATGGTGGCAGTCCCGTCGTCGAGGCCGAACGGCACCGAGTCGTACCCCTCGGCTTTCTCCTGCCAGTGACTGGAGTCCTCGCCGCTCTGGTCCCACTCCTCGAGGCGCTACCCGGCCGCGAGGGCCGCTCGCCCCGACAGTGGCGCTTCCAGGGTCCGTCCCCCGGCCGACTTGGCAGTACCACGCAGTTCGACCAGCCCTGACTCGGTAACGTCTGACACCTCGCTCGTGGGCGTCTCGCCGATGGTCCGGTACAGCGAGAGTCGGTCGTAGCCCCACAGACTCGCCGCGAGGCCGACGCCCACGACTGCAATCCCCAGCCAGAACGAACTGTTCACACTGCGACCACGACTACCGTCGAAAATAAGCGTGTCCGTCTCCGGCGGGGGCACCCGCTGTCGGGCCCCGTCTCGCCCCGGTTCAGGGCGACTCGGGGTCGTCGCCGTAGTAGTCCCGACGCTTGAACATGAACTTCATGTCGCCCTCCAGGAGCACCTCGCCGTCCTGGTTCGTCGTCGTCCCGTCGACGACGGCCAGGCCGGCGTCGTCCCGGGAGTCGAACTCGCGTTTCTCGGTCACCTCGAACTCCGCGGAGATGGTGTCGCCGATGGTCAGGGGGTTCGGGACGTCCATGTAGTTCATCCCGAGAAAGGCGATGACGGTTCGCTCGACGAACCCACACCGCTGGACCATGCCCGTCGTGAGGATGAACGTCATCGGGCCGTGCCCGATGCGTTCGCCGTACGGGCCGTCCTCGCTGTACTCGGCGTTCGTGTGCAGTTCCGTCCAGTCGTCGGCGAACATCGAGTGGAACACGAAGTCGGACTCCGTGACGGTTCGTCCGGCGCTCTCGAACGTCTGGCCGACCTCCAGGTCCTCGAAGTAGTGGGGTTCGTAACTGTATGCCATGTCGCCGGGTTCAGGCGGCGCCGTCAAATAGTTTCCCAACGCCACGCCGTCCGTGGACCGCCGGGAGAACTCCGTGGGCGAGATCGGGGCCTGAGGGACAGTCCGTTCTTTGAGATATCAGAAACCATTTATTCGAGCCCTGCGCGCCCCGAGGTATGCTGGAGCCCTCCAGACGAGGTTTCCTGAGCGGTAGCATCGCTACGATGGCCGGGTTCGCTGGCGTACGACGGATGGGCGACGCCGCCGCCCTGCACCGGGCGTATCCCGTCCCGGACGACGCCGACGCACTCGACCTGATCCCCGCACCCGACGCCGTCGACGTCACGTACCTCACCACGGTCCGCGTGGACGTGCCCGACGACGCCTCGCCCGAGGACCTCGACTACCAGACCCGCCGGGTCCTCGAGGCCGTCGACGGCCTGACAGCGGCCTCGCTCGACCGCGTCGTCTCGGTTCGGACCGCCGAGGGCGGGATGGCGGGCGCCGCGGTCGGATCGTTCGACCAACTCGAGAGCGGCGAGACGGTCGAGGAGAGCGGCGACTGGCGCGTCGCCGAGACCCGGCGTGTCGTCACCGCCAGCGTGGACGGCCACGTCGCGTTCGCCGGCGCGACCGAGACGGGGACCGAGTTCGTCAGTGCGGCCGTCGAGGCCGTCTCGGGCGACGCCGACGACATCCGCGACGCCGACGACCAGGCGGCGACGACCTACGACGTGTTGCGCGATCGGAAACTGGCGTACTACATCCCCGACGACAGTCGAGGCGGGTTCAGGGACTTCGAGGGCGTCGAGGCCCTCGCGGCGGGGTTCGACCAGAATCCGAACCAGGTGGAAGACACCGCCGAGAACACGTACCTCCTGTTCACCACCGACGACGCGAACCTCGACGACGCGGCCGTCGAGCGAATCGTGACGGAACTCGAACCCGCTCAGATCGCCGACCTCGAGATCGAACGCGACGACACCTACGTCCTGGCGCGGACCGTCGCCGAGGTCCCGCCCCAGTACGACCGGGAGGCGGCACCGTCGGCACGGATCCGGTCGACCGTCGAGGACGCGACGATCACCTTCGAACACGCGAAAGGGGAGTCGATCGACGCCGAACACCTGGAACTGTGGGTCGAGGGCGAACTCGCCGACGACCAGCCGGGCAACGAGTTCGACACGTTCGCGCCCGGCGATCGGTTCTCGGCACCAATCGACCCCGTGACGACGGTCACGCTCCGGTGGTTCGACGAGGAGGTCAACGCCTACTACCCGTACGCGCAGCGACTGGTCGGCGAGGACGCCTTCGAGACGTCGTACGACTTCGACGGCGAGCGACTGACGATCACGTACACCGGCGACCGCCCGGCCGATCCGTCGAACCTCGTGCTCCGGCGTCGGAGTCGCGACGCGTCGCGGCCGTCCACGCGGCCGTTCTTCGACGCCGAGGAACTGACGGGCGGGGACGCCGTGACCGTCGAGGACGTCTCGATCGGTGACACGGTGACGGTCGAACTGGACGTGCCCGACCGGGCCCACTCGACGCGGACGACGCTGGTCCGTCACCGCGCCCGCGCGCCGCGGGTGTACGTCGGGCGCGACGTCGGCGAGACGGTGCTGTACTTCGGCGGCCCGGAGGACACCGACGCGGAGACGCTCCGGGTTCTGGTCGACGGGGACCCCGCCGACCGCCAGTTCGCCGACGAGTACGACACCCTGACCCGCGGCGACGAACTCCGCCTCCAGGCGCCTCCGATCGGGAGCGAGATCGTCGTCGAGTGGACCCGCCCGGACGAGCCGGTCGAAGTCGCCCGCGATATCGTCGTTCCCCGCGGCCACTTCGACACGGCCTACGACGACGGGGCGGGCCGACTCACCCTGACCTACGAGGAGGGCGACGTCGTCGACGCAGCGGACCTGACCGTCCGCGTCGACGGGGAACCCGCGGACAGCCAGCCCGCCGACGAGTACGACACCGTCGAACCGGGCGACGAACTGCGGGTGGCTGCCCCGCCGTTCGCGCGCGTCGAAGTGGCCTGGACCGGCGTCGAGGACGCCGAACACACCCTGGAACGGACGATCACGACGAGTGACGCCTTCGCGGCCACCTACGACGCCGCGGCGGAGGCCGTCGAACTGACCTACCGCGGCCGTCAGCCCGCCGACCCCGCCCGGATCGACGTCATCACTCGCTACAACCGCCGCGACGACGAGGGCGGGCCGACTGTCTTCGAGGAAGCCCACGACACGCTGACGCGGGGCGACAGCGTCCGGGTGTCGGACGTGGGGCTGGACGACTGGGTCGCCGTCGTGCTCGCGACGGACGAGGGGCGTGGGTACCGCCCGCTGTTCCACTACACCCCGCTCCCGAGTCACGCGTTCGACGTCGACGACGCCGAGGACGGCGTCGTGGTCAGGTACCGGAGCGCCGTCGCACGCGACGCCGAGGACTTCAGGGTCCTGGTCGACGGCGACCCGGCGGCCACCCAGCCCAGCGACGTCCACGACACGCTCCGCCGTGGCGACCAGGTCGACCTCGGAGGGCTCTCCGGGGGCACCGAAGTCGTCGTCGAGTGGACGGCGCTGGACGAACCCCGGGCGGTCGAGGAACACGTCGTCGTCCCCAGCGTCTCGTTCTCGTTCGAGCGCAGCGACGACGGCCAGGCAGTCACGGTCGAACACGCCGGCGGTCCGACCGTCGACGCCGAGAACCTGGTCGTCCTGGTGCATCCAGCCGACCGGATGCGACGCCACGACGCCTGGTCGAACGCCCACGACGAGGTGTCGGAGGGGGACTCGGTCACCGTCGAGACGGACGGCGACCGCCCGATCAAACTGGCCGGCGTCCAGGTGTCCGACGGCGACGTCCTGGACTACGAGCGGTTCGACGGCTGACACGGCGACCCGGAGGACGCCCGCCCGGCGTCACTCCGAGCGTTCGTACTCCGGGTCGAACATCGTCGCCGACCCCGGTTCGGGGTCGCCCGGCGTGAGATTGTACGGCGAGAAGTCCTCGACGCCGGCCTCGCGGAGGATCTCCTCGTCGTAGACCGCCTCGCCGGTGAACTCGGCGGGGTCGCGCTTCAGGATCTCCAGTACTGCGTCGGAGACGACCGAGGGGGTCCGCCAGTCGTCCTCGCTCCCGAGGCCGAAGTACCGCGTCGCCCGCGTGTCGATGGCCGTGACGGGCCAGAAGGAGTTACAGCCGACGTCGTAGCCGCCCAGTTCCTCGGCCATCGACAGCGTGACGAAGGACATCCCCATCTTCGACCACGAGTAGGCGGCCTTCCCCGGCGCGCGGTCGATCCGGACCGGTGGCGCGTTCGCGAGCAACCAGGTGTCTTTCTCCAGGTCCGTCAGGTGGCCGACGAACTCGTGGGCGACGAGGTAACTCCCGCGGACGTTGACCTCGTTCAGCAGGTCGTAGCGCTTCGCGGGGAGGTCCGCGACGCTGGCCATCTGGATCGCCGAGGCGTTGTTGATCACGATATTGATCTCGCCCATCGCGTCGATCGCCTCGTCGACGGCCGCCGCAACGGCCTCGGCGTCCCGGACGTCCAGCTGGACCGCGTGGGTGTCGACGCCCCTCTCGGCGCAGGCCTCGGCGGTCTTGT
>CAZIVN010000171.1:0-5540 GCA_964542685.1 uncultured Halobacteriales archaeon | reverse complement strand
CGCGCGGGGAGCTACGACTGGCCACTCGGGGGTCGGACCTGGCGCTCAGGCAGGCTGCCACGGTCCGGGCGGCCCTCGAGGAGCGCCGGTACGACGTCGAGATCGTGGAGGTCCAGACCCGCGGGGACGAGATCAAGGACGAACTCATCCACCGCCTCGGGAAGACCGGTGCGTTCGTCCGCGCACTCGACCGGGAAGTGCTGGACGGCGACGCCGACCTGGCGGTCCACTCGATGAAGGACGTCCCCACCGAGTCGCCGGACGACCTCGTGACCGTCGCGGTGCCCGAACGGGGCACGCCCGGGGACGTCCTCGTGACGCCCGACGGGACCGCCCTGTCGGACCTGCCGGAGGGAGCGACCGTCGGGACGGCGAGTCAGCGCCGAACCGCACAGCTGTTGCGCGCTCGCGAGGACCTCGACGTCCGGCCGCTCCGGGGCAACGTCGACACCCGGGTCGAGACGGTCCTGGCCCCGGCGCTCCAGGCGGAACACGAACGTCGGACCGAAGAGGCCTATCGACGGAAGGCCCACGCCGGCGAGGAACTACCCCAGGGCGTCGACCGCGAGGCCGTCGAACCCGAGGACGACGACTACGAGTTCCCGTACGACCGCACCGTCGAGGAGTGGTTCGAGGACCTCTCGGAGATCGAACGACGGGCGCTGGAACGGGACCCCGACGAGCACTACGACGCCATCGTCCTCGCGGAGGTGGGACTGGAGCGGTCGGGACTGGCCGACCACGTGGAGTACGACCGGTTGCCCCTGCGGACGCACGTCCCGGCGCCCGCACAGGGCGCACTGGCCGTCGCCGGTCGCGACACAGACCTGACGCGGGACGTCCGGGAGGTCCTCGACCACCCGCGGAGCCGCGTCGAGACGACGGCCGAACGGACGGTGCTCGCGGAACTGGGCGGCGGTTGCATCGCCCCCATCGGCGTCTACGCCGTCGTTCAGGGGGAGTACGTCGACACGACCGTCCAGGCGCTGTCGACGGACGGCGAGGAGGTCGTCGAGGCCACGCGGGACCTGCCGGTCGACCGGTACCGCGCTGCCGCCCGCGATTTCGCGGCTGATCTGGCCGACCGCGGCGCCGCGGAACTGGTCGCGGCGGCCCGGGAAGAGGACGGCGCCGACGGGACCGGCGGCACTCGAGCATGACGACCGAGGCGCGCGCGACCGTCGCGGTGTTTCGACCCGACGACGGCCGCCTGGCCGCAGCGGTCGAACTCCTGGCGTCGCTGGGCGTCACGGGGGTCGGCGATCCGATGCTGGCGATCGACCCGACTGGCGACCTGCCCCGCGACGCGGACTACGTCGTCCTCACGAGTCCGACGGGCGTCGAGATCGTCGCCGGGGAGCGCGCCGACGGCCCCGACGAGCGGTGGGACCCCGGCGACACCGCCGTGTGTGCGGTCGGCGAGTCGACCGCCGACGCGTTGCGGGAGCGTGGGTACGACGTCGCGGTGGTCCCCGAAGAGTTCTCCTCTGCGGGGCTGGTCGACGCCCTGGCAGACCGGGTCGACGGCGCGGACGTGGAACTGGCCCGCAGCGACCGGGCCTCCGGGACGCTGCCGGAGGGCCTCCGCGAAGCGGGCGCCGACGTGACGGAGACGACGCTGTACCGACTGACGCGGCCGGCAGACAGCGGCGACAGCGCCGACCTGGCGGCGGCCGGCGACCTCGACGGGGCACTCTTTACCTCCTCGTCGACCGTCGAGAACTTCCTCGCCGCCGCCACGGAACGGGGCGTCCGCGAGGAAGCGATCCGGGGCCTGGAGGACGCCGTCGTCGGGGCCATCGCGCCCGGACCGGCCGAGACCGCTCGCGAGGCCGGTATCGATGTCGACGTCGTCCCGGAACGGGCCGACTTCGAGACGATGGCCTGCGAGGTCGTCGAGGCGATCGCGCCGACGTACCACGAGTGAGGCCGTGGCTGGCGAATCGCGGCACAGACTTGGCGAGCAGGCGACGCCGGAGACGCCGAATCGAACCGGGACGGTGGCGTCGCGCGACCGCTGAGCCGCCCCGGGCAGTCGTCAGGTCACACGGGGCCTGGTCGCGCTTTCGCACTTGAACCTCGGGTCGGCGCGCGCTGGCGAGCAGTCGCGCAGTTCTGCCTGCGCGACCGCGAGACAGCGTCGTGCGAGGGACGAGTGAGTGACGAACGCAGGGAGTCACGAACGAGTCGGCTGGGGAGGACGTGGCTGCGGTCGCGGAGCGGTGGGTGGGACTGATACGGTTTCGTTTCATCTATTACCGGTGCTCACCGGTCCCGTACGGGTTATCACCGGTAAACAGTGAAACGAAACCGTATGAAAGGGGTCGTGCGCTCGCTCGGCGTCTCGCGAAGGCAAGCACCGCAGGAGTGAGCGGAGCGAACGACGAGAAGCGTCGTTCGAGAGACGCGGTCTCGTGATCACGAAAATCTTCGATTTTCGGACGACAGCGAGCGAGCGCCGGCGAGCGGGCGAGGGCTTTCGGAGTGGTGGTCGGAGCTGTGAGAGAGTAGACGTCTCGTGGTGGCGAGCGGGCGAGGGCGTTCGGAGCCGTCTCTCTCGGTCGAGCCGTCTTCCGAGAACTATCGCGAGCGTTCGAGCCTCACTCCTCGGCGTACCCCAGCGCCTGCAACCGCTCGGCGACGGCGTCGTCGTCCGTCCGGTCCCCGACCGTCTCGTAGGACGCGGGCTCGTGGGTGCCCTCGTCGGTCGCCGTCGTCTCGTACCAGGGCACCTCGCGAATCCCGGGGTGGGCGACGCCCCCGACGTGGCCGTACAGCCAGTACTCGCCGACGGCGTTGCCGTGGTCGGCGGTGACCGCGACGCGGTCGGCGTCGACGTTCGCGAGGAGGAGTTCCACCTCGTCGAGGACGTAGTCGAGGTTCGCGCGGTAGGCCCGCCAGACGTCAGCGGGGTCGCGCTGGCCGAAGCGCAGTTCCTCCCAGACGGAGACCGGTTCCTCGCCGAACCGGTCCAGCGCGATGCCCTCGTCCCCGGCGTCGGTGCCCGCTACGTCCGGCACGCAGGGGAAGTGTGGCTGCATGTAGTGGACGATCTGACGGTCGAAGCGGTCGCCTTCCTCGCGAGCGGCCCGGATCGCACGGTCGGTGATCGGCCGGGCCGGAATCGTGCCGACGGCGTCGTCCCAGGCGTAGTGCCACACCTCGTCGACCAGCGCGAACTCGCGGGCGTCGACGTACGCCGCGGAGTAGGGGTTCCCGGTGACGTAGGCGGTGTCGGCCAGCTGGTCGGCGGTGGCGTGGGCGGTCGTCTCCGACAGCCACTCCGTCGAGGTGCCGCCGACGGAGGTCCGGGTCTCGGCGGGGCCGAACCGCTCGCGGTCGGCGGCGACGTCGGCCCACAGGTCCGTCCGGCAGGCGTCCAGCACGATCAGGAGGTCCCAGTCCTCGTCGTACACCGGGTCGCCGGCCATCGGTTTGGCCGTGAGGTACCCGCGCGCCAGCGCCTCCAGGACGACCGCGGGGCCACCGTGGCGGAGGTTCCGGTAGGACTCGCGGGCGAGGTCCCCGAGACTGCTCATGGCCGGGGCGAGGACGCCCGGAGCGATAAGTGCGGCGAGACGCGACGGCCGGGGTTTCGGCGGCGACGGGGGGCTGGGTCCGCCGACGGCACGGCGACGGACCTATGAGAGTCCGGCCGCAACCCTGGCGCATGAGCGACCGCGAGCGACTCGGCCGGTTCATCCGCTCGAAGTTGCGCGCTGCGGGCCGGACGGTCGCTGAAGTCGAGCAGAACTTCCGGCGTGGCCGCGAGCGCGGCGACCTCCCGACCGACGAACACGGTCGCGCCAGGATCGTCTGTCGCCGCCACGCCGAGCGCCGCGCCGTCCACCTGGACGAACAGAATCGGCCGGAGTGTTACGAGGAGGGCCACCCGGACTGCGAGGGCTGCGTCGAGGACATCTACGACGGGCGCATCGAGACCTGGGAGTGACGGCTGTTTTTAGGCGCGCCGCCGTAGCGGGCGGCATGGATCGACCCGTCGTCGCGGTCGTCCTGGCTGGCGGGACGGGCACGCGACTCTACCCCGCGAGCCGGAGCGACCGTCCCAAGCAGTTCCGCGCGTTCGGCGGCGACCGGACGCTGTTCGAGGCCGCCGTCGACCGCGTCGCCTTCGCCGACGAGACGGTCGTCCTGACGAGCGAGCGCTACGCCGACCGGGCACGCTCGCTGGCCCCCGGCGCGACCGTCCTGACCGAACCGGGACCGAAAGACACCGGCCCCGCGCTGGTGTACGCCGCCCGGCGCCTCCGCGAGCGGTTCCCCGACGGGGTCCTGCTGTGTGTCCCGAGCGACCACCACGTCGACGGCGACTTCGAGCGCGCCGCACGGCGGGCCTGCCGGACCGCCGCCGAGACGGGCGGCCTGGTCACGATGGGTGTCGACCCGACCCGTCCGGCGACGGAGTACGGCTACGTTCGGCCCGGAGACGAGGCCACGGGTCTCGCGAACGGCGTGGCCCCCGTCGAGCGCTTCGAGGAGAAACCGTCCCGCGAGCGCGCCGCGCGGTTCGTCGACGAGGGCTGTCTCTGGAACGCCGGCGTGTTCGCCTGGACGCCCGACGCCTTCCTCGAGGCCGCCGCCGGGACGCCCCTGGACCCGCTCGCGACTGCGGGGGATCCGGACCAGGGCTTCGCCGCCGTCGACCCCGTCAGCGTCGACTACGCCGTCCTCGAACGCGCCGCCGACGTGTTCGTCGTCCCCGTCGCCTTCGACTGGGACGACCTGGGCTCCTGGGACGCCCTGGAGCGGGTCCTGGACCGCGACGCCGACGGCAACGCCGTCCTCGGCGAGGGACTGGCCGTCGACGCCGCGGACAACGTCGTCGCCGGCGACGCCCACGTCTCGCTGGTCGGCGTCGAGGACCTGGTGGTCGCGGCCTACGACGACCGCGTGCTGGTGGTTCCGAAAGACGACGCCCAGCGCGTTCGTGACGTCGTCGCCGAACTGCGCGAGCGGGATCTGTTCTGACCGTCCGATTCAGTCTCTTCGACGGCCCACGAAGCCCTCGGCCTGCTCTCGGTTCGCCATCTCGCCTCGTGGATGCCCCACGAAGCCCTCGGCCTGCTCGGGCGCTCTGACTCGCTGCGCGCTGCTCACTCGCTGCGCTCGTTCGCAGTGCTTGCTTCCTCGGAGCGCCCGACCCGGCCTCGCCCTTCGGATCCGCCAGGACCGCACGGCACCGCACCGCACCCCCGCCACCGCCCCAGCCGTCCCCTCGCGCGGTCGTTCGCGGCGCTTCGCACCGCTCACTCCACGCGCGCCGGGAAGGTTTCCTACAGGCGCGCGCCGGTGAGCGGTCGCGCAGTTCTGCCTGCGCGACCGCGAGACGGCGCCGTGCGAGGGACGACGGAGCGACCAGCGGGAGCGACGGAGTCGGCTGGGGAGGAGGAGGTTGCGGGTGCTGTGGCGGGGGGTGGGACTGAAAGGGGTCGCGCGCTCGCTCGGCGTCTCGCGAAGGCAAGCACCGCAGCGAAGCGAGGAGCGCAGCGAGCGAGCGCCAGCGAGCGGGCGAGGGCTTT
>CAZIVN010000170.1:0-5615 GCA_964542685.1 uncultured Halobacteriales archaeon | reverse complement strand
CTTTCACTGTGTACCGGTAATCACCGGTACCGTACTGGCGTTCAGCGGGAATGGATGAAACGATAGTAGTCGTTGACCGAGATGGCACGGTTTATGCCGGTCGGAGCCGAACTTCCGGCGATGCCAGTCCTCCAGAACAAGTCCCGGGCGCGGCTGTTCTACAAGTACCTCTCGAAGGTGTACGACCGGATCAACCCCTTCATCTGGAACGAGGGGATGCGCAGCGAAGCCATCGGGATGCTCGACATCGACGCCGACGACAGGGTACTCGACGTCGGGTGTGGCACCGGCTTCGCCACGGAGGGACTGCTGGAGGAAGTCGACACCGTTCACGGACTGGACCAGAGCCGGCACCAGATGGAGAAGGCGTTCGCGAAGTTCGGCAAGCACGACCGGGTTCGCTTCTACCGCGGCGACGCCGAGCGACTGCCGTTCAAGACCGACAGCTTCGACGTCGTCTGGTCGTCGGGCTCGATCGAGTACTGGCCCAATCCCGTCACCGCGTTGCGGGAGTTCCGCCGCGTGCTGGTGCCCGGCGGCCAGGTACTCGTCGTCGGACCGAACTACCCGTCCCGGACCGCCGTCCAGCGACTGGCCGACGCGATCATGCTGTTCTACGACGCCGACGAGGCCGACCGGATGTTCGACACCGCCGGCTTCGAGGACGTCGAACACCGGCTGATGGGTCCGTCCTACGACCCGGAAATCGCCATCGCGACGGCCGCCAGAGCCCCGGAGTAGCGACCGGTCGACGACGTCCCTCGCGGCCGCCAGTCGCGTCGTCGCGGTCGCCGTCGCCGACCCGACGAGGTGCCCGTCGACGTACACCTCGACGACGACCGTCGCACCGGGGTCGATCCGTGGCGCGTTCGTCCCTGCGATTCGGAGGGCCGCGCTGTCGCCGGCCGCGAGCGTCGTTCCGCCGCTGGGATTGAACGCCCCGGTCGGCCCACTCCGGAACCCGCGGGCGGCGAAGAACGGCACCGGTGGCTGGTGGGTCAGCGACCGACCGTCGACGGTGATCTTGAGTGTCGCCCCCTCCACGTCGACCGGGTCCCCGCCGTGGTGTCGCAGTCGGATTCGGTCGGCGTCGGCCTCGACGGTGAGCGTCAGTCGTGCGTTCGGTGGTGGCTCCGCGACTGCGGCGTCGCCGAGGCCGACCGCGACGACCCCCGCGAGCAGCGTCGTCACTGCCAGGAGGAGGACGACGCCGACGATTGGAGCGCTCGCACGTGCCACGCCCCAGTTGGTCGCGGCACCCTACTTGAATCCTCGCCGGCGCAGTCGTACGGTTCCGTCTCATACGGTTTCGTTTCACTGTTTACCGGTGATCACCGGTCCCGTCTGGGTTATCACCGGTAATAGATGAAACCTAAACCGTATCAGTCGTTCACCACGGTGTCGGAGACGACGGTGCCGTTGACCGTGACCGCGACGGCGTACGGGTCGGCGGGTTCGACCAGCCAGAGCGTGCCGTCGTCGCCGGTCTGCCCGACCGAACTGCCGGCGATGCGGACCCTCGTGTCGATGGGGTCGCCCGTCTTCGGGTCCACCACCGTCACCTTGATCGGCCCGTCGAAGAACGTCCGCTCTACTCGCAGGCGGGCCGAGCCGTTGGTGGTGTTGATCGCCTCGGTCAGGTCCATATCCTCGAGGCGGTAGCTGTTGCGCTCGAAGAACACGTCGCCGGTGCCGCCGTCGAAGTACCCTCTGATCTCCCCGTCGGAGAAGTCGTACACCATCCGGCCGACGTACGCGCCAGCACCCTGGTAGTACTGCTGGATACCGAACGACGTTGTGACGTTGTACACCGTCGACTGTCGGTCGTCGAGTTGACCGCCGCTCGTGATCGCCTTCGGACCCTCCGGCCGACGGTAGTCGTACCGCAGGGCTTCCCTGAGGTACTGGCCGTCGGTGATGGTGCCCAGCACGTAGCCGTTCTCGGTGGCTCGAAGGGAAACCCGGACGTCCCCGGTGTCGCCACGGAGCGTGTCGCCGAGTCGCGCACGGAGCGGACTCCGGAACGTGTTGAGTCGGAACCGCAACGCGCGAGCGAACCCCTCGTTGGAGTCGGAGTCGCTGAGCTCTGCCAGGCGGTCGAGCTGTGGCTGGAGCGTCTTGGCCTCGGCGTGACTGCGCACGAGTGTACGGGTCAGGTTCGTCGCGGAGGACTCGCCGCGGGCGTACGCCCGGACTGCCCTCTGTTCGGCCGTCCTGAGCGCGGAGACCCGGTCTTCCAGGTCGCGGAGGTAATCGGTGATTGCCTGCTCTTTCCGGTCGCCGGACAGCCCTTCGACGCGGTTCAAGAACGCGCTCGTCTCGTAGTTGCTCTCGAGGACGCCGTCGCCGGCGTCGATTCGCGCGCCGAGACTCCAGGAGCCCGTGAGGACTTCGGATCTTGCCTCGCCCCCGAGTTCGAGTCGCCTGGTCCGCTCGGACCCGACCATGTAGTGCTGGTCGTCGTTCGACTCCGGGAGGTCAGTCGTGGTCGACGGGCCCCGGTCGTCGACGGACAGTCGGTCGATCGCCGATCGCCGCTCGTCCGCCTCGGTACCGGTGGGGGCGCCCCCGTCGAGGACGCCGCCGACGACTCCCGCGGACACCAGCAGCGCGGCCACGACGGCGACGAGCGCTCTGTTCATCGGCGGATAATTCAGTCTGCCGGTACAAAAATGGACCGACACCGAACTTCTCTCGGCCGTTCAGCGCTTTCGAGACGTTTTACGGACGCCGTTTACGTTTTATTTGGATGGAAAGCGTTTTTTCCCCGGGGTGACCACCGCCATACGATTATGAGTCGCGCCGCCGTGCTCGTGGTGGTCCTCGTCGCGGCCGGACTCGTCGGTCCGATGGCGTCGCCGGTCGCCGCAGACCACGCGGCAGCGCAGGCGTCGGTCGAGGACCGCTGGGCGGCGTCCGCAGTAGCTCCCCCGTTCGACCGTCCAGACCCGCAGACTGTCGTCAGGATCAACGTGAGCCAGAACGGGGACGCGGCGGTAGCAATCGAGAGTCGGTTCCTGGTCAACGAGTCCGACCGGAACGAAACCGAGGCCTTCGAGTCGACGTATCAGGACGCCCGCGACGGAACGCTCGACGTGCCGTACTCCGAGGAGACGGTTCGTGCGCTCGTCGACGACGTGGCCGAGAGCACGGACCGGGAGATGGCCGTCGAGAACGCCCGGTGGACGCGCTCGTTATCGAACGACACCGGCACCATCGCCCTGCGATTCACGTGGACGAACTTCGGCATCGACCGACAGGAGACCGTCGTCGTCGGCGACGCGTTCCAGACCGACGACGGTCCATGGCTGTCGCGTCTCGACGACGGTCAGCGACTCGTCGTTCGCGCCCCCGACGGCTACTCGGCCCTGAGTCCGTCCGACCGCGTGGGTGAGCGGCGGCTCGTCTGGGACGGGCCCTACCAGTTCGAACCCGGGTCGCCGTCGGCGACGTTCGGCCGGCAAGATACGACGCCGGTGACGACGACGCCGGTGACACCCGGCACGACCACGCCACCGACCCGGACGACGGGGTCGGCCACGACGGCCGCGACGCCGACGAACGGAACGAACTCCGGCAACGGCGGCGCGTCGGCTGGCTTCTGGCTCTTCGTCCTCGTGGCCGTCGTGGCGGTCGGTGGCGGCGGGTACTGGTACTTCAACGAGTACCGCGACGAGGGCGCCGGGACGCCGACGGCCGCGACGGACGGCGCGACCCCCGCGGAGACTGCGACGGACGGTACGACTCCCGCGGAGACTGCGACGGACGACGCCAGCGCCACGGCGGCAGGCGCCGGGGCGGCCGCAGGCGAGGTGACCGACGACGCCGCGACAGCGATAGCGGAGGACGGAGAGGAAGACGACGGTATCGATCCGGAACTGCTGAGCGACGAGGAGCGGGTCGAACACCTCCTCGAGTCCAACGGCGGCCGGATGAAACAGGCCCAGATCGTCAAGGAGACGGGGTGGTCGAACGCGAAAGTCTCGCAGTTGCTGTCGGCGATGGACGAGGACGACAGAATCGACAAACTGCGGATCGGTCGGGAGAACCTGATCACGCTCCCGGACGAGGACGTCACGGACTTCTGAGGCCGTCAGCCCCGCGGAAACCGTTCGCGACGGTATCGTGGTTTCGAAAACGTTTACGTTCGAGCAAGAGAAGCGGTTCACGATGAAGGTTCTCGTCACGGTCAAGGAGGTAGCGCAACTCGAGGACGACTTCGAGTTGTCCGGCACCGAAATCTCGGACACGTACCTCGAGTACGACCTGAACGAATGGGACGACTACGCCGTCGAGGAGGCCGTCCAGTTGCAGGAAGACGGCGTCGTCGACGAGGTTGTCGCGGTGACAATCGGTCCCGAGCGCTCCGAGGAAACCATCCGGATGGCGCTGGCGAAGGGTGCGGACCGCGCGGTGCGCGTCTGGGACGACGACATCGCCGGTGAGGCCCTGCTGGACGTCGGCGCGAAGACGCGGATTCTCTCGGCGGTCGTCGAGGAGGAGGCCCCGGATCTGATCCTCTCGGGCGTCCAGGCCGACGACGACAGCTTCGGCGCGACCGGCGTCTCGCTGGCCGACGCCGTCGGCTTCGAGTGGGCCGCGGTCGTCAACGACCTCGACCTGGACGCCGATTCGGGCGTCGCGAGCGTCCACCGCGAACTGGAGGGCGGCGTCGAGGAACTGACCGACGTCGAACTCCCGGCCGTGCTGACGATTCAGACCGGAATCAACGAGCCCCGCTACGCGAGCCTGCGCGGCATCCGCCAGGCCCAGCGCAAGGAGATCGCCCACAAGACGCTCGACGACCTCGGCCTCGACGCCGCGGACACCGAGAGCGCGCTGGAACTGACGGACATGTACGAACCGGAGACCGAGTCCGACGCGACGTACTTCGAGGGGAGTGCGGAGGACACCGCCGGTGAGCTCGCTTCGCTGCTGCGGGACTCGGGGGTGGTCGGCCAATGACTTCCGTCACACGCGAAGCGCGCGACGACCTGGTCGTACTCACCGGAGGTGAGAGCCGATGAGCGACGTCCTGGCCGTCGCCGAACACCGCCGTGGCGAACTGCGCCCGGTCAGCTACGAACTGATCACCGCCGGCCGCCAGCTGGCGAGCGACACCGGCGGCGAGTTCCACCTCGCCGTGATCGGCGGCGACGTCGACGCGTTCGCGGGCGACCTGAACCGCGAGGGCGTCGACGTGATCCACACCGTCGACGAGGGCGAGGAGTTCAACCACGACGTGTACAGCCAGGCCGTCGAGGCGCTGTACGACGACCTCGGCCCGTCGTTCCTCCTGGGGCCGAACACCGTCAACGGCCTCGACTACGCGCCGGCGGTCGCCAACGGCCTCGACCTGCCGCTGGTCAGTGACGCCATCGACCTGGCCTACGACGACGGCCTGACCGCCACTCGCGAGATGTACGGCGGCAAGGTCGAGACGACCGTCGACGTCGACGCCGACGCCGTCGCAGTCACGATTCGCGACGCCGAGTGGCCTGCCGCCGAGGCAGACGGCGACGCCGAGATCCAACCGTTCGAGTTCGACGTAGACGAGGCTGCGGTCCGCTCGACGGTCACCGGCTTCGAGGAGGTCGGCTCCGGCGACGTCGACA
>CAZIVN010000169.1:0-5733 GCA_964542685.1 uncultured Halobacteriales archaeon | reverse complement strand
CGAACCACCAGACCGGCGCGATCATGTCGATCCTCAACAACGACGTGAACCGCCTCGAACGGTTCCTCAACGACGAGATCAGGCAGATCATCCGCGTGATCGCGACCGTCGGCGGGATCGGACTGGTCCTCCTGTACCTCTCGCCACCGCTCGCAGTCATCGCCCTCGCGCCGGTGCCGATCATCGGGCTCTCGTCGGCGAAGTTCCTCACCTGGATCGAGCCGAAGTACAAGCGCATCCGGGAGACAGTCGCGCGTCTCAACTCCCGACTGGAGAACAACATCGGCGGCGTGAAGGTGATCAAGACGTTCGACCGCTACGACTTCGAACTCGACCGGGTCGCAGAGCAGAGCGACGTCTACCACGACGAACAGGTCAAGGCCATCCGGATCCGGCGGGCCTTCTTCGCGACGATTCGCGTCCTGACCGGCGTCGCGTTCGTGGGCATCCTCGTCGTGGGCGGGACCGCGATCGTCCGCGGGTCGTTCACCGTCGGCCCAGTCACCATCGGTTCCATCTCGGCCGGCGTGTTCACGACGTTCTTCCTGTTCCTCAGACGGATGTACGCACCGATGCGACGGATCGGCCTGACGGCGAACCGCTACCAGCGAGCGAAGTCGAGTGCCGAACGCGTGTTCGGCGTCCTCGGGTACGAACCGACGATCACGCCGCCCGAGGACCCGTTCGAACCGGACGACGTCGACGGCAGAGTCACCTTCGACGACGTGACGTTCACGTACGACACCGGCGACGAGGTCCTCCGGAACGTCTCGCTGGACGTCGAACCGGGCGAGACGATCGGTCTGGCCGGGGAGACGGGCGCCGGGAAGTCGACGCTCGTGAAACTGATCCCGCGGTTCTACGACGTCGACGCGCCGGACGGCGCCGTCAGGGTCGACGGCACCGACGTCCGGGAGTACGGCCTGCAGGCCCTGCGACGCCACGTCGGCGTCGTCGAGCAGGATCCGTACCTGTTCTCGGGCACCGTCGAGGAGAACGTCGCCTACGGCGACCTCACCGCGATGTCCGGCGAGCACGAACCCCTCGACGAGCGCGTGATCCAGGCGACGAAGGCGGCCGAGGCCCACGAGTTCGTCGAGGACCTGCCCGACGGGTACGACACCCAGATCGGCGAACGCGGCGTGAAACTCTCCGGGGGCCAGCGCCAGCGCCTCGCCATCGCGCGGGCGCTGCTGAACGACCCGGCGATCATCGTCCTCGACGAGGCGACCAGTGACGTCGACACCGAGACGGAGGAACTGATCCAGGAGAGCCTCTCCCGTCTCACCGCCGACCGGACGGCGTTCGTCATCGCACACCGTCTCTCGACGCTGGAGGACGCCGACCGCATCGTCGTCATGGACGACGGCCGCATCGTCGAGTCCGGCCCCCACACCGACCTCGTCGAGGGCGACGGCGTGTACGCCGACCTCTGGACGGCCCAGACGGAGACGGACGCGAGCGTGCGCCCGACGGACGACGACTGATACGGTTTCGTTTCACTGGTTGCCGGTGAGCACCCGTAGGGTGCCGGTGCTCACCGGTAATTGATGGAAACGAAACCGTGTGATAGGTCCCCGCGCTCACGCCCGCGAGACGACCATGAAGTGTTCGGAGACGTCCGCGACGGCGCGGTCCTGCCGAAACTCCCGGGCGATGGTCCCGACGCTCTCGACGGCGGCCTCGTCGGCCCCCTCGAACTCGTCGTGGAGGTTCGACGCGAGGCCCTCCAGTGCGACGACCCGCCCGGGCTCCAGACCGGCCTCGGAAAGCAGGCTCTCGAGCTCTGCGACGCGGAACGTGTGGTTCTCGGCCCACCCCTCCTCGGCGCCGTAGCGTTCGACGACGGCCTCGGTGTAGTCGCCGGTCCGCGCGACGTGTTCCAGGAGCTTCCAGTCGCCGGCTCCGGCATCGCCCTCTGCGTTGGCCTTGATGCCGTACCGGACCGCCCCGAGGCGGCCGATGACGGCGACGAAGACGGGCGCGCCGGGACGTGCGACGCGGCGCAGTTCCGCGACGGCGCGGCGCCGTTCGGCCTCGTCGACGACGTGGCTCAACACGCCGCCGAGACAGCAGACGGCGTCGAAGGCGTCGTCATCGTGGGGCAGGTCCCGGACGTCGCCCTGGCCGTGGTCGATGGCGTCGGCGACGTCGGCCTCCCGGGCCTTCTCGCGGGCGACGTCGACGAGGTCGGGCGTCAGGTCGACGTGCGAGACGTCGTACCCACGCTCTGCGAGCCAGATGCTGTAGCGACCCGGACCGCCGCCGGCGTCGAGGACTCGACCGTCCTCCGGGAGCACCTCGTCAAGGGTCTCGACGGTCCCCTCGAACTCCTGGCGCTTCACGGGCGTCTCCTCCAGTCGCTCCCACTCGCGACGTGCGTTCTCGGCGTAGTAGTCCTCGGGCCGCATGGTAGTTCTCGGGCGGAGAGAGACGTCCTCGCCGGAAAGGGGTTGTCCTCCCTCGTCACGCCGTGCCACGGGCCGACGGCGGAGCTGCCTGGAACGGTCAGCGCTCCCGTACGCGCATCTCGACCGGCGCTTCGGGTTGCATCGTCGCCCCGGCGGTCATCTCCGGGTCGGGATCGCTCAGGAGGTCGAACTCCGCGCTCTGGAGGAGGACCGGGAGGACGGTCTTCAGTTCCATCCGTGCGAAGCGCATCCCGATGCAGTGGCGCGGGCCGCCGCCGAACGGGAAGTAGGCGTACTCGGGCCGGTCCCGGTCGCGCGTCCAGCGGTCCGGGTCGAACGTCTCGGGGTCGTCCCAGAACCGCTCGTCGCGGTGGAGTCGGAACTGCGGGAGGGTTATCTTCGTCCCCTCGGGCACGACGTAGTCGCCCACCTCGACGTCCTCGGTCGTCTCGCGGAACAGGACGTACGCCGGCGGGTACCGTCGCATCGACTCCTTCAGCACGCGTTCCGTCTCCTCCAGGTCGCCCAGCTCCGACAGCGTCGGCGCGTCGCCGTCGAGAACCCGGTCGTACTCGTCGCGGAGACGGTCCGCGTACTCCGGCCGCTTCGCCAGACAGAGGAGTGTGTAGGTCAGCGCCAGTGATGTCGTCTCGTGCCCCGCGAACAGGAAGGTGATCAGCTGGTCGCGAATCTCCGTCTCGCTCAGCGTCTCGCCGTCGTCCGTCTCGGCCGACAGCAACAGGTCGAGCATGTCGTCGCCGCCGCCACGCCGTCGCCGGTCGAGCGTCCCTGCGATGAACGCCCGGAGTTCCCGCCGAGCCCTGCGGTACCGGCGGTTCGACGGTGTCGGGACCCACTCGGGCAGGAACGCCGTCACCGAGTCCGCGTTCGCTCTGGCGTTCAGGGCGTTCGCGAACTCCGTGACGACGTCGTCCCCCGTCTCGATGTCGAGGTCGAACAGCGAGTCCGCGAGGATGCGAAGCGTGAGTCTCGACGTCGCGGCGGTCACGTCGAGGCGCTGTCCGTCAGACCAGTTCGCGACGTGCTCCGCGGCGTACTCGCCCATGGCGTCGGCGTACTCTGCGATTCGGTCCGGACGGAACGCCGGTTGGAGGAGTTTGCGCTGTTTGCGCCACTGGTCACCCTCGGTCTGGAGGAGGCCCTCCGGCGCGAACTCCACTCCCGCGTCGGCGGCGTCCCACTTTCCGAACCGTTCCGGTTCGCCGACGAGTGCCTGTTCGACGTACTCCGGAGCCAGGAACGTACAGAACGTCCAGGGACCGACCCTGTAGCGGACGACGTCGCCGTACTCCGCCAGGGTGTCGTAGAACGCGTACGGGTCACGGAGGAACTGGAACGTCGACCCGACGACCGGGAGTCCGTCCGGTCCCGGCGGCAGTCGATCACCCCTCCCGGAGACGTCGGCGCCGTCGTAGTCGGTCGTCGTCGGAGCCTCGCTCATGTGGCTGTTTAGGCGCGAACGAGGCCTGGGCCTATCGGGTCAACTATGTGGCTATTTAAACCACGAGCGCGACGTATCCCGCGTGAAGTACCTCGACCTCACGCTCCACCAGGCCGAACGGTTCCGACACCCCATGGAGACGTTCATCGACGAGTCGGAGGCCGTCTCGCGGGAGGAACTCGTCTCGTTCAACATCTCCGGGGCCGACGCCGAGGAGTACCTGTTGTTCTACGTCGAGGGGGACCGCGAGCGGTACGAGGCCGCCGTCTCCGGGGTCGACTCCGTGCGGGAGTACCAGCTGACACCCGTCGACGAGGAGTCGTTCTACGCCTACGTCGTCGAGGAGAAACGCGACCAGTATACGGCGTACCGACGCTCGTTCGACGAACGGAACCTCGTCGTCGTCCCGCCGATCGTGTGGCCCTGCGACGGCACCATCAGGATGACCGTCGTCGGTGACGCCGACGACCTCCACGAACTGATCACGGACATCCCCGACGAGATCGGCGTCGACGTGGAGCGCGTCGGCGACTACGATCACCGCCACGACACCGTGGCCGGCGATCTCACCGACCGGCAGTACGAGGCCATCGAGGCGGCCGTCGAGGCTGGCTACTACGCCGAACCACGAGAGGGGAACCTGGACGACGTCGCCGAACTGCTCGACTGTTCGACCAGTACGGCCGCGGACCACCTCAGGAAGGCCGAGGCACGAGTCATGGGGCGACTCGTCGAACGCTGATCCATCGGTCGAACGCCTCGTGCCGAGGTGAGGAACCCCGGCGAGTCGCCCCGAGTGCCAGTGGATCGACCGCTCCGATTTCGGCCGCCCCGCCGAGCGGGACGTTCGTTACGATCGTACGGTTTTTGATCGTATAGTGAGACAGATCGGGGGTAAAGACTTGTAGGTCCTAGTATTCGATTAGCGTCTCCGGTGAGAATCAAAGAGATTCCACACGTCGTTTATCCGTGTCGACGAACCACCACTAGCCGCAATGACGACGAACGCCTTCGACGAACCGACGACGAGACCGATTCCGACAAGTACGCGGGTGCCGCCGAACGACACGGCCGACGAACCCGCCACCGAACCGAACGACGTGCCCGGGGAGGCACCGATCGGTACCCGGACGCGCGTGCCCTGAGCGTTCCCGCCGATTCCTACGCGATGGGAACGGTCGGGCCGATTCTTACGTTCGCGGCACCGACGTTCACACACAACGATGTACGAACGGATTCTTCTGCCGACCGACGGAAGTGACGCGACGCGGCAGGCCATCAGACACGCGTTCGACCTCGCGGCCCGGGACGACGCGACGCTCCACGTCCTGTCCGTGGTGAGCGGCGATCAGTACCGGACGCCGGACGGCCGCGCGGAGGCGATCGCCGAGAGCGAGCGGGCGGTAGAGGCCGTTGCGGCGAGGGCGGTCGGCGACGGTCTGACCGTGGTGACTGAGGTGGGGTTCGGTGTCCCACACGAAGAGATTCTCGCCTACGCCGACGCGGCCGACGTCGACGCAATCGTGATGGGGACCCACGGTCGGACCGGGTTCGGCCGGGCGGTTCTCGGGAGCGTCACAGAACGCGTCGTTCGCTCCGCTACCGTGCCGGTAGTTACGGTGCGGGCGTCGTCGGACCTCGAGATCACCGACTCCGAGACGGCCGGCGAACTCGCTCGCGAGGAACTCCAGCGTCAGGGCTACGACGACTACGAGGTGACGGACGAGCCCTACAGGACCAGCGGGTCCTGGATCGTTCCGTGTTCCGACGGCGAGACCACCGTCCACGCTCACGTCCAGGCCGACGTCGGGACGGTCCGCCTGGCGGAGATCGGCGACGACTGATACGGTTTCGTTTCAT
>CAZIVN010000168.1:0-5791 GCA_964542685.1 uncultured Halobacteriales archaeon | reverse complement strand
CTCGTCCATGGGCGGGGCGACGGCCCCCCCGGAGGTATGGCTTGGGATTCGGGTCTGCGACGGCGCCCACGCCGGATCGCCCAAGAGTGAACGCTGAGTGATACGTAGGCACACGTTTTACCATCCGGGAGCTTCCTCATTTGGGCCGTTCGCATGCGGTGCAGTACGACTCATCGACCCGCGACCGACGAGGGCGCGGACGAACTGGGGACCAGCGTATGACGGGGGAGCGATCGACGACCGATTCCGGGCGATTGACGCGCCGCGACATCGTTCGACTCGCGGCGGCGGCGCCGGCAGTCGGGTGGGCCGTCTCGGAGACGACGGTGACCGGGAGTGCCGACGCCGACGTCGTAGAGAACCGGGCGGGCTACCTGGGGACGTACTACAACCTGCCGGAGTCACACCCGGACGTCGAGAACCCCCTCCGGGGGAATCCACAGGCGAACCAGGGACTGGTGCGTGAGACGTTGCCACTCGAACTGACCGAGAAGGGTCGGGACCGGTACGAGCAGTTCGACTGGTACGACGAGCGGTACCGCTCGCTGCGTCGCGTCGACGAGGCCATCGACTTCGGCGGCCGAAACTTCCTGCCACTCGACGAGGGCAAGGCGGGCGACCCCTACCACTTCGCCGTCCACTGGCGAGGGACGCTGACGGCGCCCGCGGACGACACCTACAGCCTCGAGACGACATCCGACGACGAGAGCTGGGTGTTCGTCGACGAGCGACTGGTCGTCGACAACGGCGGTCTCCACGGGACGAACACGGTGTCGGTGGAGACGGACCTGACGGCCGGCGACCACCGCGTGGACGTCTTCTACGCGGAACGACACACCAGCGGTGCGACGATGGTGTTCACGCCGGACGACCGGCTGACGGCGCGGTCACCCGTCGAGGACGTCGTGGAGTTCCGGACGGGATACGACGAGGCCGCTGAGACGACGCTGTCGCTGGAAGAACCCGACGACGACTGGACCGTCACCCGCGACGGGCGCCTCGACCCGCCGAACGCGGTGCCACACGAGGCCTTCGTCGCGGAGGACGGCAACTGGCCGACCTTCGACGGCACCCGGTGGGTGTCGGCCGACCGCAACGCCGGTACGGGGAACCTGCCCGAGTCCGACACCGCCTTCGAGTACACGACGACGTTCTCGCTGCCGACCGACCTGGAGACGCCGATCATGGACCTGCGGGCGCGTGGCGACGACCGCATCAACGCGGTGCTGCTGAACGGCCGCCCGCTATCGTTCGCGGGCGACGGCGCGTTCAACGGCGATCCGATCGACGAGACCTACAGCGACCCGTCGCTGTTCGAGGACGGCGAGAACGAACTGACCGTCGTCGTCGAGGACACCGAACAGGTCGTCACCGGACTGGACCTGGTCGGGCGCATCTCCGCCGGGCGGCCGTCGCTCCGCGTCGAGGGCGTCGACACGACGGTGTTCCAGTCCGAGTCCAGCACGGTCGAACTGGAACTGGTCAACGACACCGACAGCGCCGTCTCCGGCGTCGATCTGGACGCCCGCGTCGAACAGCCGGGGCGCGCAGGGGAGGTGGCCGCGGTCAGCCAGGCTGTCGACGACCTCGCCGCCGTCGGGGTGCAATCGGTTGCAGATCCGCCGACGAGCGTCGAGGCCGACTCGTCGGCCACGTTCGACGTCGAACTGTCGGTCCCGGACGGCACGGAAGGCGAGTACACGCTGCTCGTCACGGGGACGACCGAGGAGGCGTCGATCCGCGATCGGGTTCCGATCACCGTCGAGTCGCCGCTGACGGTCGACGGTGGGACGATCCTCCCGCTGTCGGGCAAGGAGAACCCCGACCAGGGGGCGGTGATCCGCAACGATGGGACCGCGCCCGTGACCGGGATCGAACTGGCGACGGAGACGGACAGCGACCGAATGTCCGTCGTCGAAATCGGCGAGGTGCCCGACGAACTCGAACCGGACGAGAACCACGAACAGCGGTTCGTCGTCGAGGCCAGTCCGGACGCAGAGGGGGCATACGGGCTCACCGTGACCGTCACCGGCGACGGGGGCGTCGAAACCCGCGGCACGGTCGAACTGGACACGGTCAAGACCGTCCAGGTCGGCGTCGACTTCCCGACGGACGCGAAGGCCATCGAACCGGGCGAGGAGACCGTCGAGATCACGTTCGACCTGACGGCCAACCAGCTCAGACCGGTCACCGACGTCCGCCTCCAGCCGCAGTTCTCGGAACTCCCCGGACAGTGGGGCCGACCGATCGAGCAGATCGATCCGGACTCGAATCGGTACTCCGAGGCGGACGGCGGCGAGTGGTCGTTCGGCGAGGGCGACCCCGTCTGGACGGTCGACCGTCTGGATCGCGCCGAGTCCCGGTCGCCGTCCGTCGACATCGCGGTGCCGGACGCACCGGAGACCGGCGTGTACACGCTGCCGACGACCGTCGAGGGGGCGATCGGCGTCGACGAACAACAGGAACGCGTCGACACCGTCGAGACGGACCTGAACCTCGTCGAGCGGTTCCTCGGCACCTTCTTCACGACGCCCGACGAGCGGCTGAACCCGGACCAGGACTTCACCGTGTCGTCGTGGGTCTGGTTCGAGGACGCACCGGTCCAGGATCCGCGGGTCAGCATCCCGCTGCCACCGGGGTTCGAACACGACGTCGACCGATCCTCGGCCGAACGCGGC
The DNA here is from genome assembly GCA_964542685.1 of uncultured Halobacteriales archaeon. Classification (GTDB taxonomy): domain Archaea; phylum Halobacteriota; class Halobacteria; order Halobacteriales; family Natrialbaceae; genus CAZIVN01. The sequence goes on along the minus strand of CAZIVN010000168.1, from coordinate 3,113 downwards.
GAGTTCCGCGAGATCGGTCGGGACACGACGATCGCAGTCTGGCAAGCCGAAGGCGAGGTGGCGGCCGGGGAGTCGTTGGAACTGCAGTTCGGACTGCGGACTCCGTCGCTGTCCGACGCGGAGTCGTTCCAAGAGACGTACAAAGTCACCGCCACGCTCTCCGGGACGACCGAGGAGCGGGGCCGGACGACGGCGACCGGGACCGGGCAGGTACTGATGAGCCAGTTCGCGCTCCTGCTGTCGAACAAGGAGCGACTGGCGAAACGCATCGACGACATCACGCTGACGCGAAACTTCGGCGAGTGGGACACGGTTCGCCCGGCCCTGAGCGGACTGAGCGACGCACACTCGAACGGAGACGACGGGGTGACCGAGGCGGCGGCCGAGGACGCGCTCCAGCGGATGTGGATGGGCGAGGCCGTCAGTACCCGCTTGCTGGAGGTGGCAGGTCCGGCCGCGGCTGACGGCAACACGCTGTTCGAGACCGAGGACTACAACATCGCCCGGGCCACTGCCGGGCCGATCGTCCTGTCCGGCATCGACGCGTTCCTGACAGTCGCGACGCTGGGGCTCGGCGCCGCGATCGGGCGGTCGGGATCGCTGTTCGCGAAGGGCCTGGCGAAGCTGTTGTCCGGTGCCAAGTCCTGGATCGAGGAGGGGATCAACTGGATCATGCGGAAGTTCCTGGGCTCGGTCGCCGGTCGGACCGGACGACAGCTCGGCGACGAGGCCGACAACGTCGTCAGCGCGAAAGCGCAGGAGGAGGCGGTGACCAACGAGGGGATCGTCGACGGGGTCGGTGACACGTTCAACAGCGTCGTCGACGACGTGACCCGGGACTTCGTCACCGGCATCGAGACGAACCCGAGTTTCTACGGCGACAAGGGTGGCCGCCTCGGGGCCGGCGTGGACGACGCGCTCGCGACCCTGACGGAGTCGCTGAACGCCGACGCCGTCGCCTCGGGACTGGGCGGAGACCGTGCCACTGCACTCGACGCTGGCAGTGCGGGGATCGACAAGATCGACTTCCTCGCGTCGTCGACGATGGGCTACGTCGACACGTTCGACGGCCCGGACCTGAACGCGGTCGGGGGTGCGGTCGCCGACGCGATCAACAGCCTGACGTCGGGTGACTTCGTCGGCGCCGCGCTCGGCGTCCTGAACACGATCAAGGAGGTCGCGCTGTCGATCTTCAACGCCGTCACCGGGGGCCTCGTCGGCGCGTTCATCGGCAACGAGGGCTTGGAGGCACTCATCCTGGCGCACGACATCACGCTCGAAGCGATCATCGACGGCGTCGAACCGACCTACGGCGCGAAACTGTTCACGCTCACGGCATGACAGGGACAGATCCACTTCGAACGGCGATCGACCTGGACCGCGCTCTCGCGGACGGCGACCTGGACCGCGTCGGGACCGCAGCGAAACGGCTCGCGAACGACGCCACCGATCCGTCGACCACGGCGTCGGCACTCGGGGAGGCCGTCGACCGCGGCGAGGACGGCGCCGCCCGGGCACTCGCGCGGGAACTGCAACTGGAGTACGACCGCCGGGCGTCGGACGAGGGGCGGGCCGTCGAGCGCTCGTCGGTCGCCCGCCGTCAGAGCGGTCTCGCGACGTCGACCAAACAGACACTGTCGGACCACGTGAAGACGGCGGGGTCGGCGGCGGCCGAGCGCGGTGGCCTGCTGGTGAACGTGGCGACGCTCCTGGGGTCGGAACGCGCCGACGGGGCGGTTCCCGAGGCCCCGGATCGATCGACGGTCGTCGCGTCCGCAACCCGACTGTCCGACACCGAGACGTCCTTCGAGCGGGCACAGGGGGCTGGTCGCACCGCGGCGAAGGCCGTCGACGTGCCGGCGTCACCGGCCATCGCCGCGACGAGGGTCGATCCGACGCCGGTGGTCATAGACGAGGCGGCGGCGCTGCAGGTGACCGTCGCCAACGTCGGTGACGAGGCAGTGAACGGCGTTCGGGTCAGCGCGACGCCGGATCCGACGGTCGAAGTCTCGCCCGCTCGACGGATCCTCGGCGGCATCGGGCCGGAGTCGGCCGTGACCGCGACCTTCGTCGTCAGGGCGACCGAACTCGGGGACCGGCGCGTGAACCTGGCCGTCTCGGCCGACGACGTCGACGACACGCTCGGACGTGCGACGTTCGGCGTGGCCGAGCGCCCACCCATCGAGCGGGTTCTTGACCGGAACGACGACGGTCGGATCGACACGTCGGAGTTCCAGGCGGCCGTCGCGCACTGGCACGCGGACGACCCGGTGCCCGGAACGGACGGCGTCCGGTTGACGGACGACGCAGTGCGCCGCGTCGCGCGGATCTGGGCCAACGACCTGCCGGTGGGCCGACGATGACGGGGGGACGTGTTCTCCCCGTGGTGCTGGCGGTGGTCCTCGTCGGTGTCGCCGTCGTCGGCGCGCCGGGAGGCGGAGCGGCGACTGAGTCGCCGGCGAGTCGGGCAGCACCGGACCGGCAAGCGGGCCCGCTCACGACGACGACGGTCGCGACGCCGCGCAACGCGACGACCGTGACGACGACCGCCCCCCCGGCCGAGGTGTCGCTGTCGGCCCGGACGGAGCAGTCCGGCGGGAACGCCACGGTGGTCGTGGAGCTCGCGAACACCGGGGGCGGCGACAGCGTCGCGCCGGTAGTCCAGGTGGGGTCGATCCCGGAGGGGTGGCGCGTCGTCGGCCAGGAGAGTCCGGCAGGCGTGTGGCGCTCCTCGACGCGGGAGTGGGCCTGGCTGAACGTCTCACCCGGCGAGACGGCGACGGCACGGCTGTTCCTCCGCGCTGAGGGCAACACCAGCGACGGCGGGCCGGTGCGCCTCGCGGTCGTCGACGCCGACGACAACACCGACACCGCGACTGCCGACCTCGAAGCCGTCGTGGCCAACGAGTCCAGCAGCGGGGGATCGGGCGGGGGCGTCGACCCGCTGTTCGTCGCCGCCGCCGCCGGGGTTCTCGCCCTCGCCGGGCTCGGGACGTACCTCTACCGGCAGCGCTGATCCCGGCCGCCAGACGCCTCCAGAACTGCCCGAAACCGCGCCCCCTTTGTCGATCCAGTCCTCACCCTCCGGTATGAACCGCCGGAAGTACCTCGCG
>CAZIVN010000167.1:0-5811 GCA_964542685.1 uncultured Halobacteriales archaeon | reverse complement strand
CACGACTCGGTGTTCTCGACGGCGTAGCTCTTCGGGGCGCTCTCGCCGAACAGCAAGACGAGCGCGGTGATGCCGAACGTCGCGATGGCGACGGCCTGCCCCTGGCTGACGTAGAAGGCGAGCAGTCCCGTCGCGATGGAGGACATCGCGATGTTGACGATGTTGTTCCCGACCAGGATCGTCACCAGCAGGCGGTGGGGGTCGGACTTGAGTTGCTCGACGGCCTCGGCGCCGGGCTTGCCCTCCTCGACCATCGCCTCGATGCGGTGTTTCGCCAGGGAGAACATCGCGATCTCCGACGAGGAGAAGAACCCGGAGAGTCCGAGGAGGACGAGCAACACGAGGACGCCGATCCCGACGAACACGGGCTCGCTGATCGTCACCCCGAACCCGACGGAGACGGCTGAGACCGACGCCGCCACGAGAGACTCGAACGCAGCCATCACTCCCCAGAGTTGCCACGCCGGGTGTAAAACCCTTTTCAGAGCGGCAGTGAGGGAGCGGCAGTCCTCGCGTGTGACACCGTGGGGCGCGAGCAGTGGGCGTATACTATCGGACATAACTTCGTGAAGAAATTCGACAGGTCATACCGTCGAATTTCTTCGAGTGAGTATGTACGACAGTATTACCCTCCGGGAGACCGAACGGTCGTCCATGAGCGACCCGGCGATCACCCTGTACCGACTGCAGGCCTGCCCCTTCTGTGAACGTGTCGTGCGCGTCCTGGACGACCTGGACCTCGAGTACCGGTCGCGGTTCGTCGAACCGATGCACTCCGAGCGGACCGTCGTCAGGCGCCTGACGGGCAAGCGGACCGTCCCGGCCCTGGTCGACGAGGAGACGGGTGTGACGATGAGCGAGAGCGCGAACATCGTTCAGTACCTCGAGAACACGTACGGAGAGGGGGGTGCGGCCTGATGGCAGAACTCGACTTCGACGTCGTCGAACTGCCGCCAGCGGACCACCCCGAAGCCGGCGACGAGGCCCCCGACTTCACCCGGCCGCTGGTCACCGAGGAGTACTGGGAGGACCGTTCGCTGTCCGGATTGACCGACGAGGGGCCCGTCCTGCTGGTCTTCACCACGATGGACGGCGCCTTCCCGGCGACGTACACCTGGAACGAACTGCGCGACCGCGCGTTCGAGGCCGAGTCCGACCTCCAGGTCGTCGGCTGTTCGGTCTCTGACCCGTACACCCACAAGGACACCATCGCCGAGCGAGGCATCGACTACCCGCTGTTCTCGGACCCCCAAAATGGCGTCGCGGAAGCGTACGGCATCGACCACGACCTGGACGGGATGGCCGGGGTCAGCGAACCCCGCCCCGCCACCTTCCTGATCGACGAGGATCGGACGGTGCGGTACGCCTGGGTCGCCGAGGAGTGGCCGGATTTCCCGCCGTACGACGATCTGGAAGCGGCCGTCGCCGAGCACTGTTAGCGGAATCGGGACGGGAGAACGGCACCGCTCCGAACGGCGTTCCGCGCTCGCGTCTCGTTCGACGCTCTCTGACTCCGGCGAGCTGCCTTCTATTACGACGCTACTCCGAAAGCCCTCCCGCGCTCGCGGTCGCTGTGCGGGATATCCTCGCTCGCTCTCTGCGGTCGCTCGCGTCAGATAGGGGCCGCCCAGCGACGCTCCGGTGGCGCGAGCGCGGGCCCCCTTTCATACGGTTTCGTTTCACTGTTTACCGGTGATAACCCGTACGGGACCGGTGAGCACCGGTAATAGATGAAACGAAAAAGCGTGTCATAGAAAGCTTCTCACGGTGCTGAAAGAGCGTGTCTCCCGTGCCTAATCCGATTAGTTACGCCATTCGTTGATGAGTGTCGGGATAATAACGCCAACGCCGATGAGTACGGCCAAATGAATCCATTGACGGTCGGTCACAGCTGTTGTACCCGCCACCGATACGAGACCGAGTGTGACGAAGATAGCTGTGATCTTAGTTTCTGTACTAACCAGACCATTTGACTCTTTGGAGGGCTGGTCTGACATCTCCTCGGCGTTCGGTTCCATCATCCAAGTACCTTCTCCATGGTCCCAAAGCCAGCAACTATCGCTGCTCAAGCAGAGTAGGAATTATACTCGTGTCCGATCGACTGAGAACGATTCTATGACACGCTAGAAACGAAACCGTATCAGTCCCGCCCGCGACTCCGCAGTCCCGCTCGCCGCTCCGAACCGCCCCCGCACCGCTACCTCACCACGGCCTCCCCAGCCGACTCCGTCGCTCCCGGCGGTCGCTCCGTCGTCCCTCGCGCAGTGTCGGGTCGCGGTCGCCGAGGGCGACCACTCCCCAGTACGCGCCGCTGCGTGGGTGTAGGCACCGGGACGGGGCGGGGCGGGACGGGGCGGTGCTTCGAGACGCGCGACTTTTGACGCTGGACCGCCCACGACCGGTCGATGACCGATCAGCGCGACGACCGGGCGACGCCGCGCGACCCGACCGACGACGCACTCGACGCGGCGGCGGCGGCGGCCGACGCCGGGGGACTGGTCGTCTACCCGACCGAAACCGTCTACGGCCTCGGGGCGGACGCGACGGACGCCGACGCCGTCGAGCGGGTGTTCGAGGCGAAACGGCGGGCCCGCGACGAGCCCGTCTCGATGGCGGTCCCGGACCTCGACAGCGCGACGGCGTACGTCCGCCTGGGCGAGCGCGAACGCGAGTTCGCCCGCGAGTTCCTGCCGGGCCCCGTGACGCTGGTCTGCGAGCGCCGCGGAGCGGTTCCCGACGTCCTGACGGCCGGCAGCGACCGCGTCGGCCTGCGGATTCCCGACCACCCCGTCGCGCTGGCACTGCTCGAGCGGAGTCCGCCGCTGACCGCCACCAGCGCGAACGTCAGCGGGCGGGAGAGCGCACTCGTCGCCGACGACCTGGACCCCGAGATTCGAGCGGCCGCCGACGCCGTGGTGACGCGCGAGGGCGGCGACGAGGTCGGCCCCGACGACGACCCGGAGGGCAGCACCGTCGTCGACGTCGCTCGCGGCGAGATCCACCGCGAGGGCGCCGTGGGCGAGGCGGTGCGGGACTGGCTGGCCGACCACTGAGCGAACGGGTCGAGGGGCACGGCGTCTCTCACCGCCCCAGTAGCGACGCTAGCGTCCGCGTCGGCACCCCGCACTCCTCGCGGTAGTCGCAGGACTCACACTTCGAGCGGTCGTCGACGCGAGGGGGCGGGCCGTCCAGCGAGCGGACGGTCCGGAGCGTCCGGCGGTAGGCCGCCTTCCGGCGGGTCGTCATCGGGACCGTTCGGACGAGGCCGTGGGCCGGGTACTCCACGACGGCCGTCTCGACGCTCCGCTCGCGCTCGTAGGACAGCGCCTTCGCGGCCGCCACGGCGGCGACGCTCTGGGGCGCCCAGACGCCGCGTTCGGGCGGTTCGCCGGGCGAGACCAGCACCGGACGGGGTGGGTCGGCGAGCAGTTTGTGCGCGACGCCGCGACAGTCCCGCCCGGTCAGGAGCGTCTCGCCGGCCGCCGGACGCGTCAGGTCGTCCCAGCACGACCGCTCGCGGAGGCCCCGCAGTCGCTCGCGGTAGGTGCCCGGCGGGACTTCGATTGGGAGGTCCGCGAGGGTGGCGTCGTCGGCGTCGAGCAGTTCGGGGTAGCGTCGAGCGAGCGCGCGGACGCGAGCGACCGACGCTGGCGGGCCCCTGTCGTCGTCGCGACGGGCGTAGTACAACTGGCGCGGGCAGTACGCGGCGGTCCGGAGGTCGCTGAAGGTGACGTGTGACACACCGGTCCTGCCGCTCGTTCGGGGATGAATCCGCGGTCGAAACGGGCGGGAACGGCGCTCGGAGCGAAAGGGGGTGGGCCGCTCAGAACGAGACGTTCGTCTCGAGGCCCTCGGTGGCCTCTTCGAGGCCGTCCTCGCGGACGCCCTCCGCGAGGCGGGCGGCCAGGTCGCCGTCGCCGAGCAGTTCGTCGAACTCGGTTCTGAACCGGTGGTTGGCAAGGCGGGCCTCGTCGCGAGCGGCCAGGAACCGGCGGTACCGCCGCAGCGTGTCGGTACTCACCCCCAGGTCGTCGGCCAGGGCGGCCATCGTGTCGGCCTCGTCACGTCTGTCGCGCAGTTCGGCGAGGTCGAACGGGGCGTCGGTGTCGCGGTCACGGAACAGGTGCAGGTCCATCCGGGCACGGAACACGGTGGCGGACGTCACGTCGAGTTCCCGCCCCAGGTCGGCGTCGCCCGCGCCGTCGTAGAACGACTCGACGAGCGTACACAGGTCGTCGTCGTCCAGGTCGGTCGCGAACTCGTACCGGTCGCGCATCGACGCCACCAGCTCCGCGAGGCGTTCGTCGACGTCGGGGCGGTCGGTCAGCGACCCCGGCGTCTCCTCCTGATCCTCGGTCACCGTGTCGGTGTCGCTGACCGAACGGAAGACCTCCCTCAGTTCCTCCGTTTTGTCGTCCATCTGGGGTCGTACAACTACGGCCTTGCCACGGATGAATCTGTTGCAGGCAGACCGGGACGATTCGGGAACTGCCTTCGACAACTCGAAATGTCGGGAAGGTTTTCGGCAGGCGGCAGCGGGAACGATACGGTGTAACAAGCTTTAAGCAGCCGCTGCACCGGATACTCAGGTATGACGTTCCTGGCACAGGCGGGCGAAACCACCCGACCGACATTCTGGCAGATCGGTCACGTCGGCGAGGTGGTGTTCTACTACCTGGCGGCGGTCGCCGTCGCGGTGTTCCTGTACGGCGTCTACGGGCGGTTCAAACGGTACACCCGCGGCGACGACGACTGGTTCGACCGACTCGACGACCTCCCGGGACGGATCGTCCGAGCAGCGAAGACGGTGTTCACGAACGAGAAGCAGTTCAACCGCGACCTGTACGGCGGGATCATGCACGCGTTCATCCTCTGGGGCTTCCTGACGCTGGTGATCGGGACGACCATCCTCGGGATCGACATGGACCTCTACCGGAACCTCACCGAGTGGCTGACCGGCGAGCGCCAGTCGTTTTTCGTCGGCGACTTCTACCTCTCGTACTCGCTCGTGATGGACTTCATGGGCCTGCTGTTCGTCGTCGGCGTCGGCATGGCCATCTACCGGCGCTACTGGGTGCGCAACGAGCGCCTCTGGGGCAAACACACGAGCGCCGAGGACGACCTCTTCATCTGGACGCTGTTCCTGCTCGGCGTCGGCGGCTACGTCGTCGAGGGGTTGCGCATCCTCGGCACCCTCGGGAGCACGGAATACGCCGTCGCCCAGGAGGCCAGTGCCAGCCCCGTCGGCTGGTTCGTCATGCTCGTGTTCCGTGACGGCCTCGGGATGACCGGCGGAATGGCCGAGAGCCTCTACCCCGCCGTCTGGTGGTCCCACGCGCTGGTCGCGTTCGCCTTCATCGCCGTCATCCCCTACGCCAAGCCGTTCCACATGCTGTCGTCGTTCGCGAACGTCGTCACCAGCGACGAGAAAGCGGGCAAGCGCCTGCCCGGCGTGCCCGCCGACCTGGACGCCGACACCGGCGCCGAGAGCATCGACTCCTTCTCCTGGAAGGAGATCCTCGACCAGGACGCCTGCACGAAGTGTGGCCGCTGTTCCTCGGTGTGCCCGGCGAAGGCCTCGGGCCGCCCCCTCGACCCGCGGGACGTGATTCTGGACCTGAAGTCCTACCGCGAGTCCGTCGACGCCGGCGGCGAGGAGCAACCCATCGTCGCCGACGGCGGTGGCGTCGTCCAGGCCGAGACGATGGAGTCCTGTATGTCCTGTATGGCCTGCATGGACGCCTGCCCCGTCGAAATCGAGCACCCCCGGAGCTTCAACCGGATGAACCGCCAGCTAACCGATCAGGGCGA
>CAZIVN010000166.1:0-6073 GCA_964542685.1 uncultured Halobacteriales archaeon | reverse complement strand
ACTTGCCGGCGCCGAACTCGCCGTACACCTCGGTGATCGACTGGGTCTCGACACCGCCGCCGAGCAACTCGTCGACCTCCTCGACGCCCCACGTGAGTTTGCCGATCTGCTCGCGGCGTTCGAGGACGGCCGCACCGGTCTCGAACCCGCCGACGTCGGCCTCCTCGCGCGCGGCCTGCACGATGTCGGCGGCGGTCGACTCGCCGACGTCGGCCGTGTTCGACAGTTCGCCCGGACTGGCGACGGCCAGTCCCTGGAAGGAGTCGAAGCCCGCGTCGCGGAGTTTCTCTGCGGTCGCTGGTCCGACGCCCGGCAACTCTTCGAGGTCTGCGTCTGATGCCATACCCGAGCGTTGTGCGCCACCACTCATAAACCCCCGTTAACAGGAGAGTGAAAGTGAAAGTGGACGGCGCGGAGGGTCGCGGCTCCGGCGGAGTGGTGGAGTTTAACCCCGGAGAGTCGAAAAGGCGGCCGGCGCAGAGAGAGACGGCCGGGCGCGCCGACCGTCGGTCGGATCGATCGCTGGCACGTGCGACGGCGGACGGCACCCCTGCGATCCGCCGTCACCGGATCCGCGGGGACCGGTACGTGACCGGAACCCCCACGGGCAAATGGGCTGTCCGGTCGACGGTCCCCTGCGGACCCGGATGGGACGAGGAGGCCCAACCCCGTATGTCGTGTCGCTAAGTATCTAGATCCGGCGGGGGCTGGACCCCCCGAACCGGCCGGGTCGGGAGTGACGCCGGCGAGTCCCGAGCGATCGGTGTCGGTGGGTGAGACGCGCAGGCGCGGCGACAGTGCCGCGACGGCTCGCCCCCCACGGTCACGCCTCCGGGTCCTCGAAGTAGACGGTCAGCAGTTTGTCGAGGCCGGCCCGGATGTGGTGGTGGAAGGTCGGCGAGGTGATGTCCAGCGACTCGGCGACCTCCTCGGCCGTCGACCCGCGCGGCGACTCGAAGTAGTCCGCGAGGAAGGCGGTCCGGAGCGCGGTCCGCTGGCGGTCGGTGAGCGCGTCGTCGAGTTCGCCGCTGAACCGCTCTTCGGTCTCGACGGGTTTCCGACGGTCCCGTTTCGCCAGCAGCGTCGTGTCGCCGAACTCGTCGCTGACGGCCTCGACGGTCTCGCGAACGTCGTCTTCCGGCGCCATCTCGACGACGAGTCGCCCGGTCCCGCTCTCGTAGGTCGCCGCCGGCACCGTCGCGCCGCGTTCCGCGACGGTCACGAGCGGCGAGTCGTCGTCGACGCGTACCTCCAGGAGACAGCCGTCCTCGCGGTCGTCGACCACTCGTTCGACGACCACGCCGTCCGCGGCGATCGCGTCGGTCACCGCGTCGGCCGTCGCGCCCTCGACGGTGACGTAACACAGCAGCGACCCCTCGCCGACGGGGACGACGCCCTCGACGGTCGCGCTACAGCCCAGTTCGGCAGTGGCGGCGACCATCGCGGCCCCCGAATCGGTCACCTTCAGTTCGACCTCGACGACGGCGTCGGCGAGCAACAGGTTGCGCTGGCGGGCGGCGTTGATCGCGAACCCGGCGACGCGGCCGAGCGTCTCGAACCCGGACCGTTCGGTCGCCGAGAACGCGTCCGGCCGGGACGCGTACACCCCGAGCACCGCGTACACCGTCGACCCGTAGCGGAGCGGGACGGCGATGCTCGACTGGAGCCCGCTCCTGAACGCCGCCGCACGGACCGGTTCGGGCACCCGCTCGTCGGTCGCGACCTGGTCGATGACGGTCACGTCGCCCGACTCGACCGAGCCGAGTTCCGGGCTCGAGGCCGCGGTCAACTCCTCGACGATGTCCGTCCCCTCGTCCGCGCGCTCCCGGACCGTGAGCCGTTCGCCGGCGGGGTCGTGCTCGCCGATCCACGCGACGTCGTACAGGTCGGTTTCGGTCAGCCGGTCACAGACCCCCCGTTCGATCTCCGAGCGGTCGCCGGCCCCGACCAGTGCCTCCATCACCTCGCCGACGATGTCGTTGATTCGGGACAGCGTCTCCAGGTCCCGGCGACGGTCCGCGAGTTCGCCCTGCCGGTGGTGTCGTTCCGTGACGTCCGTCAGGTACACTGCGAGCCCGTCCTCGACCGGGAGCGTCCGGACCGACAGCCAGGCGCCGACGTGCGGGTAGTACTCCTCGAACTCCGTCTCCACGTGGTCGGCGTCGTCCCCGCCGAACGTCTCGTGGAACGTGGCGTCGACCGAGTCCGGGAACGCCACTCTGACGTCGGTCCCGAGCAGCGTCTCCCGATCCGTCCCGAGCAGGTCCGCACCCGCGGCGTTCGCCGCCGTCACCTGCCAGTCGCCGTCGACGTGCAACACCCCCTCCGAGCAACCCTCGAGTATGGCGTCCATGGCACCGCCCACGAACGCGAGTGCCGTGTACTCTTCGACTCATGGGGGGTCACGAGACGAGACGCCCGAGCGCACCGCCGACCGCCCCGCCCACGAGCGGGTACAGCACCCCGACCAGCAGGATCGCCGGCGCGAGTTCGGGCCCGAGGGTCTGGGACCCGGAGACGCCGAGGAACTCGCTGGAACTGCTCGCCTCGAACAGGACGGTCCCGAGTACGGCACCGACGAGGTAGCCGACGGCCGTCGTCGCCCCGATGGCCCCCGCCGCGCCGACCGTGACCTGCCGGTCCGTGCTGGCGTACACCAGGTACCCGGCACCGAGGACCACGGCGACTGGCACGAGGAAGTACAGGAGCTCCGGCACCGTACTCGCGAGGTTCTCCGGACCGCTGGCGCCGAACAGGTCGAACGTCTCCGTGCTCGTGTTGCCCTCGACGGTGGCCGTGAACTCCGCGTCGACGGTGTGTGCGCCGTAGAACACCATGCCGGCGAGTTTCCAGCCGGCGACCTCGCCGGACTCGACGCCGTCGACGCTCGTGAACAGGAAGGTGACGAGGTAGCCGAGCAGGTACGCGCCGAGTCCGACCGCGGCACCGAATCGAAGGTTCCGGGCGACGAGCGTCCCGATGCCGTACGACCGACGTCCGCTCCGTCGTTCAGCCATGACGTTCGGAACCCATTCGAGTCCGATATAAATACCCTTGGCCGGAGGCGCTGTTAGTATACAAAGCGTGACGTGACGCGGTCACTCCCAGGGGTGAGTGCCGCGCTCGCTGGGCCACAGCGGGTACCAGTACTCCTCGTCGGGTTCGAGGTCGAGTTCGCCGTCGAGGCTGCTCTCCAGTTTGAACTCGACGGCGTGGTCGCGGTCGCGGCCGTCGGTCGGAGCGAACGGGTAGTACGCCCCGCGCCGGAACGAGTACACCCAGTAGGCGACGGTGTCGTCGTCGCGTTCGAACCCGAAGACGGCCGCGAGCAGTCGCGACCCGTAGCCGCGCTCGACGAACGTGTCCGCGACGAAGTGGATCGACGTGATGATGTCCTCGGTCACGTCGTCCTCCAGGACGACCCAGCTGTAGCCGTGGTCGTCCTCGAAGAGGTGGTAGCCGGTGCCGGTCTCGAACTCGGCGGTGTCGAGCAGGTCCATCACCTCGTCGACCGTCTCGCGGAAGGCCGTGCTGTCGACGTCGGCGAAACACAGCGCCGCCTCGCCGACCGGGACGAAGCCCAGTTCCGACTCCATCGTGATGTAGGCGGTGCTCATCCCCCAGAGGTCCTCGGGGTCGGCGTCCCGACTGGCGTCGGCGGTCGCCCGCGAGCCCAGGAGCGCCCGAACGGCGTCGAACAGTCCCACGTCAGACCCCCTCCATCTCGCGGGCCAGCGACTGCAGGCGCTCGACGCGCTTTTCCGTCGGCGGGTGCGTGCTGAACAGCCGCGAGATGAGACTCTTCTCCGGGACGATAAACAGCGCGTTCAGCTCCGACTCCTCGCGCATGTCACGGGTCGGGATGTTCTCCATCCGGCCGGAGATGCGCTGCAGGGCCGAGGCCAGCGCCAGCGGCTGTCCACAGATGGAGGCGCCGCCGCGGTCGGCCGCGTACTCGCGATAGCGGCTCAGCGCCCGGATCAGCAGGAAACTGACGATCCACACCACCAGCGAGATGCCGACGGCGACGATCACGCCACCGCCACCGCGACGGCGCCCGCCGCCGAACAGCCAGCCGAAGCGGACGAAGATCAACGCCAGCGTCGAGAGGAACGACGCGATCGTCATCACCTGCATGTCCCGGTTCTTGATGTGGGCGAGTTCGTGAGCGATCACGGCCGCTACCTCGTCGTCGGGGAGCGTCTCCAGCAGTCCGGTGTGGACCGCGACGACGGCCTCGTCTCGCGACCGCCCCGTCGCGAAGGCGTTCGGCACCCGGCTGTCGACGACCGCGATGGTCGGCTTCGGGAGGTCCGCCTGCTGGGCGAGGCGCTCGGTCGTCGCGTGCAGGTCCGGGTACTCGTCGGCCGACACCTCCTTTGCCCCCATGCTCCACAGCGCCAGGCGGTCGCTGAAGAAGTACTGGATCAGCGACAGCGACCCGAACAGCGCGATCACCAGGATCGGGCCGAGCCCGTACGCCACCGCCAGCGCGACGGCAAAGAAGACGTACACGCCGCCGAGCAACAGCATCGTCACCAGCATCCGGAGCCGGAGGCCCCAGTCCGTGCGCCACTCCATACCCGACGGTAGGGGGACGGCGGGCAAAAGCGTCCCGGAGACCGCTCCGAACCCGAGGGGACCGAGATGGCACACGCCGGGACCCATCGGCGGGAGAAACCGTTTTGTCCCCGGAGTGAGCGGACTGGAACGTGCCGGACGACACGGACGAGGACGACGAGAACGGCCCGCCGACCCTCGACGCCGGACGGGCGGGCCAGGCCGCCTTGCTCGGGGCGACCGTCGCCATCCTGGCCGCACTCATGCCGTGGGTCCACCGCCCGGTTGGCACCCGGACCGGACTGGACCTGTTCGGGCCGATCACCATCGCGGTCGCCATCGCGGTGTTCGCGGCGATCCTGTTCGGGGAGTGGACGACCGGGACCAAGCTCGTCGTCGGCGGCCTCGGCATCGGACTGCTCCTCCCCGCTTTCCTCGTGTACCTCGACGTCTCCGAGGTAGCGGTCGACAGCGCGGGCAGCGGCCTGTTCCTCACGCTGCTTTCGGGCGTCGTCGTCGCACTGGCCGGCAGTCTCGCGGTCCTCGGCGAGTCACCGGAGAACGCCGCCGAGTGACCGACGACCACGGAGCCCGCGACGGCGGCGACCGCGGCCGCCGACGAAACGCCTTTTGCGGGCCGGAGCGTGGGTGTCGTATCGAATGGAACGACCGCGTCTCGCCCTGCTGAACGCCGCGATGGAGTCGGTCCACACCCACCGGAACTTCCGGCGGGAACTGGACGCCGACCTCGCCGAGTTCGACGTCACCTCGGGAGCCGTCCCGCCGAGCGTCGAGTACGACGGGTTCGTCGTCACCGGCTCGAAGAGCTCCGTCTACTGGGACGAGGACTGGATCGACGCGACCGAGGAGTGGGTCCGGACGGCCGTCGACCGCGGCCTGCCGGGGCTCGGGGTCTGCTGGGGCCACCAGTTGCTCGCCCAGGCGCTCGGCGGCACCGTCGAGTCGATGGACGAGTTCGAACTGGGCTACCGCGAGGTCAGGAAGGTCGGCGACTCGCGACTGCTCGCGGGCGTCGACGACCCGATGTACCCCTTCATCAGCCACGGCGACGCCGTCACCGAACTGCCACCCGGCGCCGACCCCATCGCCGAGAACGACTACTCGAACCACGGGTTCACGCTGGGCCGGGTCCACACCGTCCAGTTCCACCCCGAGTACGACGCCGAGACCGCCCGCGACGTCGCGGCCGGCAAGGAGTTCTTAGAGGAGTCGTACCGGAAGCGGGTACTCGACGACGTCACCGAGGAGAACTACGCGCGGTCCTGCGAGGTCAAGCGACTGTTCGAGAACTTCACCGCGTACGTGCGCTCGCTCGCGGACGACGGAGCGATCCCGGGCGGCACCGCCGCCGAGTAGTGCTCCCCGGCGGGGTCACTCCATCAGGCGACGGAACTGCTGTGCGATCTGCTGGGACGACTCGTTCCCGATGGTCAGCGTCGAGTGTTCCTCGTCCGACCCCAGGAGACTCACGCCCGGACGGTCGACCTCGACG
>CAZIVN010000165.1:0-6091 GCA_964542685.1 uncultured Halobacteriales archaeon | reverse complement strand
CCGTCCGCGACGGCATCCTCGCGGGCATCGAGAACGGCTACTTCCACCGCGAGATTCAGGACGCCTCCTACGAGTACCAGGAACGCGTCGAGGCAGAGGAGGAGATCGTCGTCGGCGTCAACGAGTTCACCATCGAGGAGGACACCCAGCCGGACATCCTGCAGGTCGACGAGGAGACTCAGGAGATCCAGCTGAACCGACTCGCCGAGGTCAAGGACGAACGCGACGACGAGGCCGTCCAGGCGGCGCTCGACGCCCTCGAGGAGGCGGTCACGGGCGACGAGAACGTCATGCCGTACATCGTCGACGCAGTCAAGCAGTACGCGACGATGGGCGAGATCATGGACGTGTTCGAGGAACAGTACGGCTCCTACCAGGAACGCATCGGGCTGGCCTGAGCCCGGACCGCCACTCGTTTTGCCGGTGCCGAGAGCGTCCGCGGAGTATATCCCACGGCGGACCGAACGTCGGCCCGTGCAGACGGTTCGAGACGACGACGGGCGGCGATACCTCCTGCTCGACGTCGACGGAGCCACGTGGCTGGTCCGGGATCCGGCGACCGGCGAGACCGAGCGCCGAGACCCCGAGACGCTGACGGTCCGCGACGACCGTCCACCGCTCGAAACGGCGGCGGGCGGCGTCCCCGAGAGCGCCAGACGAGTGCTGTCGGCCGCCCACGACGACCGGACGCTGGGGCTGCTCTGTGACCTCGTCGACCGCGGCCCGACGCCGGTTCGGACGATGCTCGACGCGTACGACTACTGCGAGAGCGACCTCCACGGCCGCCTCGCGGAGTTCCGCGCTGCGGGCCTCCTCGCGGAGACGACCGTCGCGGGCGAACCGGGGTACGAACCGACGGAGAGTGCCGTCGAGGCCGTCGAGTTCCTGCGCGGGGACTCAGTCTCCGGGTGACTCTGCTGCGATCGCACCCCGCTGGACCGTCGAGCGGTTCGAGGTCGGGTCTTTGGTGACCTGCAGGAGATCGTCCGCGGCGCCCACCAGTTCCTCGTCGTGGCTGACGACGACGATCTGGTCCACGCCGACCTCGTCGCGCATGTACGCCACGAGGTCGAGGAGTTTCGAGACGTGGCCGGAGTCGAGAAACACCGTCGGCTCGTCGAGGATCAGCGGCGGCATCGGCGCCGACCCCTCGATGCCCTCCGCGAGGAGGCGGTAGATCGCACACCGCAGACTGAGGTTGAACAGCGCGCGTTCCCCGCCCGACAGCTGTTCCGGGTCCAGCGGTTCGCCGTCCTTCTGGTAGACGGTCAACTCGTAGTCGCCGTCGAGTTCGATGTGGGCGTACGAGTCGTTCTGGTAGACCAGGTCGAACGTCTCGTTGAGCATCCACTCCAGGGTCTCGACGTTGCGACGCCGCAGTTCGGCCCTGAGGTCGCCGTACATCGTCTCCAGGCGTTCGGTCTCCTCGTGGAGGCCCTCCAGGCGGTCGACCCGCTCCCGGAGGTCGTCCCGTCGCTCCCTGAGGGCGTCCAGTTCGTCGAGTTCGTTGCGGACCCCGCCGATCCGGCTCTGGAGGTCGTCGCGGCGGTCGCGCAGTTCGGTCAGTTTCTCCGCGACCTGTTCGAGGTACTGTTCCGCCCGTTCGGCGTCCTCGCGTGCGGTCTCGACGTGGTCCTCGTCGATCTCGGCCGCCAGTTCGTCGCGGCGCTCCCTGCGGTCGGCAAGCCGTTCCCGGCGCTCGTCGTTCAGTTCGCCCAGTTGTCGTCGCTCCGACCGCAGGTCCTCGACGGCCTCGCGGGCATCCAGGGCCTCGTCCCAGGCGTCGGCCAGCGTCTCCAGGCGCTCGACCCGATCCGTCAGGTCGCTCTCGCGGCGGTTGCACTCCGCGACCGACTCTCTGACCGCCTCGGCCGCCTCACGGTTCTCCGCCGCGGCCTCGCGCTTCTCCGCGGCCTCGGCCTCCAGGTCGTCGGCTTCCCCCCGGAGCGACTCGATGCGGTCCCGATCCTCGGCGAGCGACGCCTCCCGCTGTTCGATCAACGCCGCGACGTCGTCGTGTTTCGACGCCAGGCGTTCGGCCTCGGACTCGGCCTCGACCAGCACCTCGGCGCGCTCGATGCGCTCGTCCAGTGCCTCGAGGTCTGCCTCAAGCTCCGCGACCTCGCTCTCCAGGTCAGACACCCGCTCGCGGTCGTCCGCGAGGGTGTCGACGTGTGGCGAGTCCTCGACGGACTGTCCGCACTCGGGGCACTTGCCGGCCGCCAGCAGTTCCTCGGCCTCCGCGACCCGTTCGCGCCGACTCGTCAGGCTCGCCCGGCGGTCTGTCAGCGTCGCCTGCAGGTCCTCTCGTTGCGCTTCCAGGTCCGCGAGGTGGGACTCGGCCGCCCCGAACTCGACGGGCGCGTCCTCGAACTCGGCACGGTAGTCGTCGGCCTCGGCCTGGAGGTCCGCCAGGCGGTCCCGGCGGTCTTCCAGTTCCGCCTCGGCCTCGGCGACCGACGCGGCCAGTTCCTCGGCCTCCTCGCGCTTCCGTTCGGCCCGCGACTCGAGGTCCGCGGCGCTCTCTTCCAGAGAGTCCGCCTCGTCGTCGAGGCGCTGTTTCTCCAGGACGTGCTCCTGGCGCTCTTCGCGGACGTCATCCACCTCGGATCGCAACGTCTCGACGCGTTCGTCGACGGCCTCGCGGTCGGCGTCGGGGTCGAGGTCCGTCTCGCCGAGCGCCGCCTCCCGGCGGTCCTCCAGGTCCTCGGCGCGCGCTCTCACCTCCCGGATGCGGTCGTTCAGTTCGTCGCGTTCGCGTTCGGTCTCCGCGATGTCGGCCTGGAGGGACTCGACGTCCTCGCGGACCGCCTCGAGTTCCTCGCGTCGCTGCTCGTAGGTGTCGAGCACTTCGCGGGCGGTCTCCAGCGTCTCCCGGGCCTCCTCACGGTTGTCCTCGAAGCGCTCGATGTCGCTCTCGACGTCGCTCAGTTCGGTCTCCAGATCGTTCAACTGCGCCGGAAGGTCTTTCTCCGCCTTGGTCTCGATCTGGGACTCCAGGCCGTCGAGTTCGCCCCGGAGGCCGGTGAGGACGTCCTCGACGCCCAGGCGCGCGTCGCCCGCTCGGTCCCGGTACTCTTCGAGTTTGCCCAGTTGGAGCAGGTCGTCGATGGTGTCCTGGCGCTCGCTGGGCGTCGCGTGGATCAGCTTGTTGACCTCGCCCTGCCGGACGTACGCGCAGTTGACGAAGGCGTCGGCGTCCATCCGCAACAGCTCCGTCACGGCGGCCTCGACGTCGCGGGCGCCCTCGTAGGTCCCGTCGGGGGCCTCCAGGACGACCTCGTGTGAGACGCGGTCGCCGTAGTCTTTTAGCGTGCGTTCGACGTGGTACTCGCCGCCGTCGTGGGTGAACCACAGTTCGACGGCCGCCTCCTCCTCGCCGGTGGTGATGACCTCCTCGCGGGTGCCTTCCAGCGCGCTCGACCCGTACAGTGCGAAGAAGCAGGCCTCCAGCAACGAGGACTTGCCGCTGCCGTTGACGCCGTGGATGACCGTCACGCCGCGGGCGAGGTCGACGCTCGTGTCGGCGTACGGCTTGAAGTGTTGCACGCGAACGCGGTCGAACTTCACAGGTACTCCTCCATGGAGGCCTGGTCGACGGCCTCCTCGCCGTCGTCACTCGCCGCGGTCGTCGTCCCGTCGTCCGCCTCCCCCGTCGCTGCCGTCTCGTCGTCCCGCGCCGTCTCGTCGTCCCGCGCCGTCTCGTCGTCCCGCGCCGTCTCGTCGTCCCGCGCCGTCTCCGCCGCCCGCCCGTCCTCGCCGTCATCGGACGTGGCCGCCGCCGCCTCGGGCTCTTCGTCGACGGCCCCTGTCTCGCCGGACGGCCCGTCGGTGCCCTCCTCGTCGTCGGCCGCCGCCCCCTCGTCGGCGGCGTCGTCGGCCGTCTCGAACGCCTCGGGGCTGTCGAGGACCTCCCGAACCCGTCGTTCGACGGTGTCGCGGACGTTCGCGTCGGCGATATCGGCCGTGCGGACCGTCTCGTCGACGTCGCGGGCGGCCGTCGAGAGGCCGAGGTCGCGCACCCGTTCGCGAACGGCCTCGTCGGGGTCCGCGAAGTTCACGTCGACGCTCGTCTCCCCCTCGACGTCGCGCCGGTCGGTGACCCGGGCGATCAGTGCGCCGGCCTCGCTCGCGGCCTCCTCGACGGCCGCGGGCGCGAACGGTTCGCCGTCGCCGTCGACGGAGACGACGACCACGGCGTCGTCCAGGTCGTGTTCGAGGACCCTGTCACGGACGCGCTCGACACCCTCGCCGGCGGCGAGTTCGACGTCGACGAAGACGAACTCGCGGGTGGCGTCCAGGCCACGGCGGGTGATGTCGACGCCCTCGTCGACGGTGACGATGTTGTACCCACGCTCTTCGCGTTCGGTGGCCGAACAGCGCTCGGTCGACCCGGGGTAGGTGACCCAGGTGTCCGCGACAGTCTGCACGCCCGGCTGGTGGTTGTCGCCGAGCAACAGTGCGTCGGGGTCGAGGGGTAGCGACCCGAGGAACGCCTCGGTGTCCCACTCGGCGTGAGCGAACGGTTCGAAGAGCCCGTGCGTGACGAGCAAGCGGTGGTCGGCGTCGGTCGGTTCGAACTCGTAGTCGACCCGGTCCCGGCGGGACTTCGGGACGTAGTCCAGGCCGTAGACCGCGGCGTCGCCGAGTCGGTACGGCTCGTGGCCGAGTCGCGTCGCCAGGCCGAGGTCCTCGAACAGGTCCAGCCACTGCCCGTCGCGTTTCCCCTCGTGGTTGCCGACGACGCCGAGAAACGGAATCTTAGCGTCGTCGAGGCGGCGCAACGCTGCGACGGTCCCCTGGAGGTCCGCCAGTCCCGGCCGGCGGTCGTGGAACAGGTCGCCGGCGTGGACGACGGCGTCCACCTCGTCGGCCACCGCGTCGTCGACCACTTGCTCGAAGGCGGCGAGGAAGTCCTCGCGTCGCTCCGGCGAGTGGTACTGCCGGTAGCCGATGTGGGTGTCGGCCGTGTGGATCAACCGCGTCATGTCCGTCGATAGTGAACCGGGTCTTAAATCCGTTCCGTCGGCGGAGCGGAAGTGGTCCCGGTGCCTGCCTCGGCGTCGCCGTCGGGTCCCGGGTCCGCGGCGTCCCGGAACGCCGCCAGGTCAGCCAGCACCGCCGCGCCGCGGTCCGCCGTGACCGTCCTGTCCCTGGCCTCGAGGCGGTCGACGGCCGTCGCCAGTCGCTCCCGTCCGTCGGCAGTGACGAACGCCGCGGCGTCCGCGAGACGGCCCGTCGCGGCGACGGCTTCCTCGACCACCGCCGCTGGCGACTCCGTCGGGTCCGGGCCCCCGCCGCCCCGCGCGAGTCGCGCGAGGGCGGCCTTCACTGCGTTGTCGTCGACGCTGGAGTCGGCGGCCGTGGGCGACGCTCTCTGCGCCGTCGACTCGTCGGTGGGATCGGTGTACTGCCGTTCGTCTGGCACGCCCGGTCTGGCCGCGCGTTCGTACAAAAGGGTCGGGATGTGGGCACCCAGCGGCCGTCCGCGGGGTGGTCGTCGTCAGCCTGTGGTCACTCGACGGTCAGCGTGTAGAGGCGCTTTCGCGCGTCGGAGAACGAGAAGCGGGACTGGACGACGTCCTCGTCCTCCAGCCGGTTCAGTGCGTACCGAACGGTTCGTGCCGGCAACATGGTCTCCTCTGCCAGTTCCGTCTGGCTCAGCGTGTCGTTGTACTCCAGTACCTTCGCGACGAGTTTCGCGCTGGGGGGCAGGTCCGCCACGTCGTCCCAGCTACCGACGGTCGTCTCGTCCCCTGTGTGCTCAGTTGTACTCATCGTACACCAACCCTGGTCATGCTGACTGATAATATTTACTATTCAGAAATATTTTCACGAGTTATCACAGTAGCCAGCCCCCGACCGTCTCCGCCGAGGGAACGGCGCACGTCTCGGGCGTGTGACGGTACCAGCCGCCGCATCCACGTCCCGTCGACGGAGACGATGGGGCCGGCCGGCATCGGGGTGTACGCCCCTTTGGCCCGGCACTGGGCGACGGCGCCATCCACGACCTCGGGGGCGTCGATAGCGCCGTCTGCTACCGGCCCTGGGCCTCGGCCCCTCGCCTCCGGTACTGCGAATCTACCCCCCG
>CAZIVN010000164.1:2477-6094 GCA_964542685.1 uncultured Halobacteriales archaeon | reverse complement strand
GTTTACCGGTGATCGCCCGTACGGTACCGGCAATCACCGGTAATGAATGAAACGAAACCGTATGAGACCATCCTGGAAGCCCCCTCCCGCTCGACCCGGTTGCGACTCGCTTCGGTCCTCGGACTCCGTCCTGCGGTCCTTGCATCGTCTCACCGGGTCGAGCGGTCGGCCCCTTCCAGTCCCACCCGGTGGTCGATCGTGCAGGCCACCGCTGCGTATCTGAACACCGCCGGCCTGACTCGCTGAAGACTGGTGCAGCATCGTCGCGGATCCGCTCGTCCCCGGGGGCCCTGCCGCGGATTCAAGTACCGGAACGGAACCAGACCCGGCCGTGTACTGACCAAGCGCCGCGAGCGGCCAGGGCGGGTGCGTGGCACACCGCTCGTGACGACCGGCGGCGCCCGCCGTCGCGTGCCACCTGTTCGCCACACAGGAGCGCCGCGTCCGGACGAGCTGGAGGCTCCGGACGCCTCGCTACGACGAGAGCGGCCGCTTCTCCTTCTCGACGACCCGGACGTCCTCGATGTTCGTCTCGGGGTATCCCCCGTCGTCGTCTTTCTCCGCCGCCTTCACCATGTCCCAGACGACGTTCAGCCCCGTCGTCACCCCTTCGAGGGCCTCCATCTCGCAGCCGGTCTTGCCCGTCGTCTCGACGGCGACGGTCAGTTCGACGGTCGTCTCGCCGACGTCGAAGGTGGTCTCGACGTTCGTGATCGGGATCTGGTGACACAGCGGGATCGTCTCCCAGGTGTGTTTGACTGCCTGGACCGCACCGATCCGGGCCGTCGCGAGGACGTCGCCCTTCTCGACGCCGTCTGCGCGGATCGCCTCGACCGTCGACGCCTGGAGGTGGATCTCTCCGCGCGCGACCGCCCGGCGTGCCGTGTCCGGTTTGTCCCCGACGTCGACCATCTGGGCGTCGCCGCCGGCGTCGACGTGAGTCAGGTCCCGATCCTCGTCGTCACTCATCACGATCACCCCACAGCACTCCGGGGAGTTCGCCGATCAGATCGGTCGGGAGGAGTCCGTACCCCTGGCGCTCGACGACCCTGTCGCCCGCGAGACCGTTGGCGTAGGCCGCGATGGCACCGGCCCGGTCCAGCGGTTGCGTACACGCGAGGGCGCCGGCGACGCCCGCGAGGACGTCGCCCGTGCCGCCGACGGTCATCCCGGGGTTGCCGGTCCGGTTGCGACGAGTGGTTTCGCCGTCGGAGATGAGGTCCTCCGGCCCCTTGACCAGGAGCGTCGCGTCGACCTCGGCCGCGAACGCCGCGACGGCGGCGGCGAAGTCCTCGGACTCGTCGGCGTCGGGGCCACCCATCGCGGCCAGTTCGCCACGGTGGGGCGTACACAGGAGGTCCGCGTCGGTGTCGACGGCCGGCACCTCCGCAAGTGCGTCCGCGTCGACGACGACGCGGCCGTCGTACGACGCGAGGAACTGCCGGACCGTCTCGCGCGTGCCGTCGGCGTCGCCCAGTCCCGGCCCGAGGACGACACAGTCGACCGTCGTCGCGTAGTCCAGGAGCGGGTCGACGTGAGCCGTGCCGACGAGGTCGCCCGCGAGCGGCCGGGCGATGAGACTCTCGCCGTACCCCTGGACGGCGTCGGCGACGTTCGCCGGGCAGGCGACGTACGCGAGGTCGGCACCGGCCCGGAGACTCGCACGACCGGCGAGCGCCGGCGCACCCGTGTAGGGCCCACCGCCGACGACGAGCACCCGGCCGAAGTCGCCCTTGTGCGCGGTCGGGTCGCGCTCGAGGAAAGAGAGGTCGCCCGGCCCGACGACGGTCTCGGCCGCCGCGGGAATTCCGATGTCCGCGACGGTCACTGCGGCGTCGACCGCGTCCAGTCCCGGCTTCGCGTCGTGGAACGTCACCACGCGGTCGGCCTCGACGGCGCCGGCCGCCGCCTCGCCGGTGTTCGCGTCCACGCCCGAGGGCACGTCGACGGAGACGACCGTCGCGTCGGCGTCGGCGATGGCGGCGGCGGCGCTGGCCTCCGGGTCCCTGAGGGCACCCGTCACGCCGGTCCCGAGCATCGCGTCGACCACGACGTCGGCCGGCGGGAGGTCGAGGTCGGCACTGTCCCGGACCTCCCGAGCGTCGACCTCCGCTCGCTGGAGCGTGTCCCAGTTCTCGCGGGCGATGGTCGTACTGATCGTCTCAGGGCGGCCGAGCAGGAGGACCGTCACCTCGTACTCCGACAGGAACCTGGCGGCGACGAAGCCGTCGCCCCCGTTGTTCCCACGCCCGGCGACGACGACGACCCGGTCACCCGGGTTGGCGACCGACCGCACCTCGCGAGCGACGGCGTTGCCGCTCGACTCCATCAGTTGCTTGCGCGGGACACCCAGCGCTGCGGCGTTGGCGTCGACCGCGGCCATCCGTTCGGCGGTGATCATGCGTGACCGTTCGACTGCCCGGGCCCTAATACTCCCGGAGAGAAGCCAATGCGAACGCACTCGCCGACCGGCAGGCGAGTGCGTTCGATTAGTTCTGTCCGGGAGTACAATCGTGCTGTCACCACCGGACGTCGAACCCGTCGGTCCCCTCCGGGTCCTCGTAGGCCACCTCGACGTCGTCGACCTCTGCCTGCGGACTGCCGGTGTGGCACCACTCGACCATCGCCCTGACGGCGTCCGGGTCGCCCTCGAACACCGCCTCGACGCGGCCGTCCTCGAGGTTCCTGACCCAGCCGTCGACGCCACGTTCGCGGGCGGTGTCGCGCGTCGTCGCACGGTAGTAGACGCCCTGGACCCGACCGGAGACGAACACGTGAGCACGCGTTCGATCGCTCATACCGCCACGTTCGGCGGGTGTGGGCAAAAACGTCCCGTCAGCGCAGGACGACCGCGGCGGCCGCGAGGACGAGGCCGATCGCGACGAGCGCACCGCCGACGAGTGGCGCGCCACTGGCCGCCGTCCCGGCGCCGCCGAGGACGCCGCCGGCGCCACCCCCCGCGAGTCCGCTCACGAGGACCGGCGCGTCGGCCTTCGCGTCCTCTCCGTCCCCGTCGTCCGCTGCCAGCGCGTCGACGCGCTCGCGAAGGTCGGTCAGTTCGTCGGCCGTACTCTCGACGGCAGCGACCCGGTCTTCGAGGTCGTCGAGTCGCGCCGTCGCGTCCTCGACGGCCGAGACGCGCTCCGCGAGGTCCGCGACAGTTCCGGCGTCGGCCGCCCCGTCAGCCGCGTCCCGGACGGCGTCGAGGTCCGATCGCAGCGTCTCGACGTCGTCGGTCGAGGGACCGCCAGCGGCCGTCTCCCGGAGCGTCGCCACGTCGTCCTCGGTCGCGTCGACGCGGTTCGCCAGGTCGGCGACGGCCCCGTCGGCTGCCAGGTCCGCGGTCGCGTCGTCGAGGTCCGACCGCGTCGCCAGGTCCTCGTCGACGCGGTCGGTCAGTGCCGCGAGGTCGTCGTCGATCCGGTCGACGTCCTCGTCGACGTCCGCCAGGTGTTCCTCGACGGTCTCGACGTCGGACTCGACCGTACGCACGGTCTCCTCGACGTCCGCGACGGCCGCCGAGACGTCCTCCACGTCCCCCGCAACCGTCTCCAGGCGGTCGGCGTGGTCGTCGAGCGACGACTCCACGGTCGCCAGACGCTCGTCGTAGTCGTCGA
>CAZIVN010000164.1:0-2377 GCA_964542685.1 uncultured Halobacteriales archaeon | reverse complement strand
CACGGTCGCTCAGCGTCTCGTGGCGGTCGTCGAGCGTCTCGTGGCGGTCGTCGAGGTCCTCGTGACGCCCTTCGAGGTCGGCGTGGTCCGCTGCCACCTCCTCGTGGTCGGCTTCCAGGGCTTCGTGGTCGGCTTCCAGGGCTTCGTGATCGTCTGCCAGCGCGTCGTGGTCGTCTGCCAGGGTCTCGTGATCGGCTTCCAGGCTCTCCTGCCGCGTTTCCAGGTCCTCGTGCCGCGCTTCGAGGTCGTCGTGGTCGGACCGGAGCGTCGCGAGGTCCGACTCCGTCTCGTCGAGGACCTCGCGGAGGTCGTCGATCCGACCCCGGGCCGTCGCGAGCGTGGCCGCGAGGTCGTCGACGCGGTCGCTTTCGGCGGCGCGGTCCGAGAGCGCGGTCACCCTCGCTTCGAGGTCCCCCAGGTCGTCCGACAGGTCCTCCGTGGTCGCCGTGACCGCCGAGACGTCGGCGTCGACGTCGTCGAGTCGGTCGGCCAGGTCGGCGGTCGACGCCGACAGCGAGTCGACGGTCGACGCCAGGTCGGCGAGGTCGTCCCGCGTCGCGTCGAGGTCGGTGGCCTGCGCCGCGGCGTCGTCGACCGCCGCGAGGTCCGCTTCCAGCGCCTCGACGTCGTCCGCCAGGGCCGGGACGCGCTCCTCCTGGAGCTCCGTCACTGCCTCCTCGACCTCCTCGACGGCCGCCTCGCGAGCGCCCAGCCGGTCGAACAGTTCCGAGATGGCGCCGTCCGCCGACGAGGCGCCGCCGGATGCCGGGTCGTCCGGTTCGGGGACCGTGAACTCGCCGGCCCCTTCACTCTCGTCGCCGCCGAGTGACAGTTCGTCCCCGGGCGTCGCATCGCCGACAGCGTCGGCGTCCTCCCCGGACGCGTCACCCTCGGCGTCGTCCTCGCCGGGCGTCCAGACGACGCCCTCGGCCTCTGCGACGCCCGCGTCGGCGGCGGCGAGTGCACCCCGGACCAGCGACGTCTCCGGGTCGTCGACGACCCGGGCCTCGCTGACGGAGACGCCGAGGTCGCTCGCGTCGGCCCGGCCGGCGAACAGCGCCGCGAGACCGTCGACGGCGGCGCCCCGGCCGCCCAGGACGAGCGGGACCGACATGCCCTGTCGGAGGTCCGTCGCGTCCGCCTCGCGGTCCAGGGCCGTCAGGAGGTCGCCGACCAGGTCGTCGAACGCGGCTCCCAGCGCTCGCCCGACGTCGTCGCCGCCGTCGCCGGCGATGCTCACGCCGGACTCGCGTACGGACCGGACCTGGTCGGTCCGGTCTCCGAGGTCGCTGGCGGCCCGTTCGTCGACCCAGGCGAGGCCGCGCTCGATCGACAGCGAGCAGACCGGCACGCCGTAGTAGGTCACGCAGGCGCTCGTCGTCCCCTCGCGAACCGCGACGCCGAGGCCAGTGTAGTTGCCCGCCGACAGTTCGTCGTAGACGACCGCGAGCCCGTCGGTCACCGGGACGGCGTCGTAGTCCAGTGCCCGCAGTGCGTCGTCGATCAGTCGTCGGTGTCTCGCGGCGCGGTCGCCGTCCGCCGGCCGCCCTGGCACCGCGTAACAACAGGACTCGCCCGGAGCGTCCGCGACCCCGACCGTCGCCTCCGCCAGGGCCTCGACGCAGGACCCGACGTTCGGGGGCGCCCGAAGCCAGCCCGCCTCTACCAGCCGCTCCGGCGCCTCGTCACGCTCGGCCGCGACGCGGACCGCGTCGTCACCGAGGAGGGACGTCGACGTCTCGCCGTCGACGGCTGCGGCCTCGTTCGGGACGTCGTCGGGCGGTACCGCGAGGGCCACCGACGCGCGTGTTTCGATCCCGGGATCGCTCGCTGCCCCGCGGGCGCCGCGTACGCTGTGCCATCCGACGTCCAGCCCTGCGACCATCGATCGCGGGTAGACGGCCGGTCGTCTTGGTAGTTGCCCTCAACGGACCAGTTCGGACTCTGATAGTGTTTATTCTCACTGTTTACCGGTGATCGCCCGCCCCGTACTGGCGATCACCGGCAATTGCCGAGAATAAACACTATGAGTCTGCCCCACCGCGGGGACTCGCCGGCGGACCCGCGGCGTCTCGTCAGTACGTCGGACTCTCCTCCGGGACGTCGTCCCGCTGGTTGACCACCCGTGCCCAGGTGAACAGTCCGTCGGACAGGCGGTTGAGGTACTGGATCGCGACGTCGTTCGCGGGATCGTCCGTCGCGAACGCGACCGCACGTCGTTCGGCCCGTCGACTGACCGCACGAGCGTGGTGGAGTTTCGCGCCGGCGTCGCTGCCGGTCGGCAGGATGAACGACTCCAGTGGGTCGAGCTCCTCGTCGTAGTCGTCGATCCAGGCCTCGACCTGGTCGACGTGTTCGTCGGTCACTTCCGGGTCGT
>CAZIVN010000163.1:0-6119 GCA_964542685.1 uncultured Halobacteriales archaeon | reverse complement strand
TAGGGTATCTCGGCCCATGCCCTGCAAAAAAGAGGCTCGTGTAATAAAATCAATGGGTGCCGATGGGCTGATCTACCGCCTGTCACCGGGCGTGATCGGTCGCGAGGGCGGCGTACACTCTCGGTGGCGTCGAAGCGGATGACGACGCTCGGCAGGAAGAAGTACTACTCGCCGGCCTTGCTCTGCCACTCGTAGTCCCGGCGCTTGGCGGACTTGCCGAAGCCACAGGACGCACACACTTTCTTTCGGCTGTGGTAGGACTTCTCACCACAGCGGCGACACTTCACGTGGGTCGTCTTGTTCTTCTTGCCCTGGCTGGGCGTTCCGGAGCCAGTCATGGAGTTATCGAGACGACGTTGTCGCCGCGTATAATCGTTGTGTCTCGGACGCGTGTGGGCCCCTCCTCCCGGTCCAGTTCGGCGTCCGCTTCCGGTTCCAGCGTGAGGTTCATGTGCTGGTCGTACCCCCCGAGCACGCCGCGGTACCGCTCACCGTCCTTGAGGCGTACGGTCACGACGTCGTGTAGCGCGTCTTCCAGCACGTCGAGTGGACGTCCGGTCATACGAGAACTACCTCCCGGCGCACCGATAAGCGTTCCGGGACGCCCCCTCGTCGCCCCGGCTCAGACGTCGACGGCGAACGACTCGCGGTCGGCGACGCGCTCGACGAATCGCGTCAGGACCGCCGCAGCGTCGTCCAGGTCCTCGGTGTCGACGACCTCGACGGGCGTGTGCATGTAGCGGTTCGGGATGCCGAGGTTCAGCGACGGGATGCCGTCCCGGGCGGTGAAGAAGGCGTCGGCGTCGGTGCCGGTCCTGACGCCCGCAGCCTGCAACTGGACGTCGACGGCTTCCTCCGTCGCCGCGGCGCGGACCTCCGAGACGACGACCGGGTGGTTCGCGCTGCCACGGCCGACGACCGGCCCCCCGCCGAGTTCGACGTCGCCGCCCCGGTCGCCGGGGGCGTCCGGGTAGTCGGTCGCGTGGGTGACGTCGACGGCGACGACGGCGTCCGGGTTCAGGTCGAATCCCACCATGCGAGCGCCGCGCAGGCCCAGTTCCTCCTGGACGGTACTGACGGCGTACACCGTCGCGTCGACGTCGCGTTCGGCGGCCCGGCGCATGGTCTCCGCGGCGGTCCAGGTGCCGACGCGGTTGTCGATGCCGCGGGCGGCGATCCGGTCGCCCTGCAGGTCCTCGACGGTCGAGGAGAACGTGATGGGGTCGCCGACTTCGACGAGGTCGCGGGCCTCGTCGCCGTCCTCGGCGCCGACGTCGACCTTCTGCTCGCCGATGTCGGCGACCTCGCCGTCGCCGTCCCTGAGGTGGATCGCGTTCTGCCCGACGACGCCCGAGACGGGCCCGTCCGACCCGTGGATCGTCACGTGCTGGCCCTTCGAGACCGTCTTGTCGGACCCGCCGATGGGCCCGAGGTGGACGAACCCGTCGTCGTCGATTCGACGGACGATGAAGCCGATCTCGTCGCCGTGCCCGGCGACCGCGATCTCGGGCCCGGAGCCCTCCAGTACCGCGATGGCGTTGCCGTACTCGTCGGTTCTGACCTCGTCGGCGAACGCCGACACGTAGTCGATCCAGACTCGCTGGCCCGCCGTCTCGTACCCCGAGGGGCTGGGCGTCTCCAGCAACTCGTCCAGGAACGCTCGCTGATCGCTGTCCATACCCGATTCCTGCAGCACCCGCGGTAAGAATCCCGCGATACGGAACCGGCCCCCGCGACGGAACCACTAAGACGCCGCCGGGCGACGGTGAGAGTATGGGAGACCGCAAACTGACCCTGTTCGAGTTGCACCTCCACGGCGACAACCAGTTCGGCCCGAACATCGGGGAGAAAGTCGGGAGCGACGAGGACGAGACGGAGGGCGAGGAGGACGGCGACGGCGGCCCGGACGTCGAGATCGAGGCCGGCGGCGGGGCCCCTGCGAAGGGGCTGCTCGGACTGCTGGCGCTCGTGCTGGTAGTGGTTCTGGTGAAGCGACTGCTGGGTGGCGACGAGGAGACGGCCGACGAGCCCGACGAGTCCTGACCGGCCACCAGGGACGAGCGCTCGTCCGTGACTGGTGGCCCGCGTGGACCCGGGAGAAAGCATATCCCTCACCGTCACCTACCCCGGTTCGTGAGTCTGTTTCGAAGCGTCCAGTCGGTCGCCGGCGCCTCCGGCGAGGGTGCCATCGACTGGACGGCAGTCGGCGACGCCGCGAAGGCCGCCACGAGTCCGGGGTCGATCGACGTCGACGCCGCGGAGCGGCAGGCCTACGGCGACGACGTCCGGGACGCGAGAGATCGAGTCGGAGCCGTCGGCAGGATCGGCTTCGACCTCCCCGGGACCGTCGAGATACAGCACCGTCACCACTGGATCGACGCGAACATCGAGACGTTCAAGCGCGTGATGGAACCGATCGAGGACACGACGGGTGTGTTCCCCGGCGTCGCCCGGAAGGTCAACACCGGGACGATGAGCGTCGCGCTTGGCTTCCTCGGACGCAACGTCCTCGGGCAGTACGACCCGCTGTTGCTCGCGGACAACGACGACCACGCGCTGTACTTCGTCCGGCCGAACATCCGGAACGTCGCAGAGACGCTCGACGTCGACTACGACCGGTTCCGCCGCTGGATCGCGTTCCACGAGGTCACCCACGCCGCCGAGTTCGGCGCCGCGCCCTGGCTGTCGGACCACCTCGAAGCGCAGGTCGAACAGGGCATCGACGCACTGTCGGCCGGCAGCGTCGACCGCGAGGCGTTCCGGGAACTGAACGCCACGATGACCGTCGTCGAGGGGTACGCGGAACTCCTGATGGACGAGGCGTTCGACGAGGAGTACGCGGACCTCAGGGCGAAACTGGAGGCCCGCCGCTCCGGCGGGTCGCCACTGTCCTCGCTCATGCGTCGCCTGCTGGGCCTCGGGATGAAACGGCGCCAGTACGAGCGCGGCAAGGAGTTCTTCGATGGCGTCGCGAGAGTGCGCGACGTGGCCGCCGCCGGGCGCGTGTGGGACGGCCCGGAGTACCTCCCGAGCGACGAGGAACTGGACGACCCGGAAGCCTGGGTCGCCCGGGTCGACGCCTGACGGCGGCCGACAGGGGGCCGACGACGCCCGCAGAGCGCCGGGGGCGACGCATCACTCCGGGTTCGGCAGGATGACGCCGAGGTACCACACCAGGAACACCCCGAGTCCCAGGGTCAGTAGCGAGACGCCGCCCGCGACGGGGAGACTCGCGCCGGCCGACAGTGCGACCAGGCCGCCGGAGACGCCCACGAGGACGACGAACCCCGCGCGCAGGCGGTTCATCCCGGTTGCGTACTCCTCG
Organism: uncultured Halobacteriales archaeon; assembly: GCA_964542685.1. Taxonomy (GTDB): domain Archaea; phylum Halobacteriota; class Halobacteria; order Halobacteriales; family Natrialbaceae; genus CAZIVN01. The sequence goes on along the minus strand of CAZIVN010000163.1, from coordinate 2,794 downwards.
GGTGTCAGGGACGGCCCGACCATCTACAGCTCCCGTGGTGCACTGACGTGCATGATGTCGAACGCCCAGTCACGCTCGTCACCCTCGCCGACGGGGACGAGCGTCCCGCTCCAGCGGGTGTCGAACTCGTGGCGGGTCCCGTCGGCGGTGTCCGTCCACTCCATCCGCACCGCGTCGCTGAACGTGGCGAAGTCCTCCCGTTCGGTCACGGACAGTGCGTGACTCCCGACGGTCCAGTCGTCGGTCGTGCGCGTCTGGTCGCGCAGCGCCTCCGCGATGGCGTCGTACCCCTCGTAGTGCGTGCTGATCGCCCCCTTCCAGGCCCCCTCCGTCTCGGCGAAGTACGGGTACAGTGGTTCGCCGCGCCGCAGCGCCTCGTAGTAGTCCCGGACGACGTCCTCGGCGGTCATGGGTGGTCAGAGGAGGTCCGACGACATGTGTCTAACCGTTTCGCACAGTGAGTCCGTCACGGACACGAGGCCCGACCCACCTGCGGGGACCGCCCGTTGCCCGCGTGGCGAACCGTTCGTGTTCGAAGCGACGCTACGGGCGACCGATGTGGGCGCCGGTCGAACTGCTGGTCGACGAGGCCGCGGAGTCCGTGGCAGTCATCCGCAACGCCCCGACCCGGACCTCCGAATCGTGGAGACCGTCGCTGCGGACGGCCGCGTCACGGTCCGGTACTCGCTGGCCGGCGAGAGGGTCCCCTCGGCGTCGGGTCGGGGCGACGGGGGGCAGGTGTACCACGCCGGCATGGCCGTGTTCCACGTCGAGGACGGCGAACTCGTCGAGGGCTGGCACGTCACCGACGCGCCGGGCGTCGGGGATTGATACGGGTTCGTTTCATCTATTACCGGTGATACCCCGTACGGGACCGGTGATCACCGGTAAACAGTGAAACGAAACCGTATGAGTCGGTCGTTCGACCCCCGCCGACTTCCGGGAGGTATTTGACGCCCCGGCGGTCACGAACGGAGCATGGACGCGGCGCTCGGGCCACCCGAGAAGATGGCGGACCGGCGCGACGACCTCACGCCGATGATGCGCCAGTACTTCGAGCTGTGCGAGGCCTACGAGGACTCCCTGCTACTCTTCCAGGTCGGCGACTTCTACGAGGCCTTTTGCGAGGCCGCGGAGGTCGTCGCGCGGCGCTGTGAGATCACGCTGACGAAACGCGAGGACAACACCGGAACCTACCCGATGGCGGGAATTCCCATCGACAACGCCGAGACGTACGTCGAGCGCCTGCTGGAGGCGGGCTACCGGGTCGCCATCGCGGACCAGGTGAGCGACCCGGAGACGGCCAGTAGCGTCGTCGACCGGGCGGTGACGCGAGTCGTCACGCCGGGCACCCTGACCGAGGACGAACTGCTCGCGGGCGACGACAACACCTTCGTCGCGGCGGTCGCGGCCGACGCCGACGAGTACGGCCTGGCGCTCCTGGACGTCTCGACGGGCGAGTTCGTCGCGACGGCGACCGAAGACGTCGACGGCGTCGCCGACGAGCTGGGGCGGTTCGACCCCGCGGAGGCCATCGTCGGCCCGGCGGCGTCGGCCGATCCGCTCCCGGAGGGCTGTGTCGTCACGGAGTTCGACCCCGACGCCTTCGCGCACGAGCGGGCCAGCGAGACGCTGACGGCGTACTTCACGGCGCCGGAACGGCGACTGGCCGGGGAGGCGGAGGTGCGGGCCTGCGGTGCCCTGCTCTCGTACGCCGAGTACGCCCGCGGTGGCGCCGGACTCTCCCGGGGCGATCCGCAGGCCGGACAGGACGCCGCCGCCGACGACGGCACGGAGCGGCTGACGTACATCAACCACCTCCGGCGGTACGACCCGCGGGAGTACATGCTGCTGGACGCCGTCGCCGTGGAGAGCCTCGAACTGTTCGACCGCCGCGGCGTGCGGGCCGACGACGCCGCGACCCTGTTCGACGTCGTCGACGAGACGAGTTCGGCGATGGGCTCGCGGGAACTGCGGGACTGGCTCCGGCGCCCGCTGATCGACGCCGAGGCGGTCCGGCGGCGCCACGAGGCCGTCGAGACGCTGGTCGGCGCCGTCGACGTCCGCGAACGCCTCGCCGACCGGCTTCGCGAGGTGTACGACCTGGAGCGACTGATCTCGCGGATCGCCCGCGGGCGCGGCAACGCCCGTGACCTGCGCTCGCTCGAGGCGTCGCTGTCGGTCGTCCCGGAGATCAGGTCGACCGTCGCGGACCTCGAGGCACCCCTGCTGGCGGACCTCCGGGAGCGGGCCGACCCCATGGCCGACGTCCGGGACCTGATCGACCGGGCGATCCAGGACGAACCGCCCATCGAGGTCACCGAGGGCGGGGTGATCGCCGACGGGTACGACGAAACCCTGGACGAACTGCGCGCCGTCGAACGCGAGGGGAAAGCCTGGATCGACGACCTGGAGGCGAGCGAACGGGAGCGCACCGGCATCGACTCGCTGAAGGTCGGGCACAATCAGGTCCACGGCTACTACATCGAGGTCACCGAGGCGAACCTCGACCGCGTGCCCGACGACTACCGGCGGCGCCAGACCCTGAAGAACAGCGAACGGTTCGTCACGCCGGCCCTGGAGCGCCGCGAGGACGAGATCGTCAGCGCGGAGTCCCGCGCCCACGACACGGAGTACCGCCTGTTCCGCGAGGTCAGGTCCGCGGTCGGGAGCGAGGCCGAACGCGTCCAGGAACTGGCCGACGCCCTGGCGAAACTGGACGCACTGGTCGGCCTGGCGACCGTCGCCGCGGAGTACGACTACTGCCGGCCGACCGTCGGCGCCGAGGGGATCC
>CAZIVN010000162.1:0-6131 GCA_964542685.1 uncultured Halobacteriales archaeon | reverse complement strand
GCCGGCGTGGCGACGCCCGCGAACGTCGCGACGCTCGCGTGGGCCGGCGTCGACCTGTTCGACCCCGACCGTGCGGTCACGAAGGGGCTGTCGGGCCGGTACCTGACGACCGACGGCGCGGCGTTCCTCGAGGACCTCGCGGAGTTGCCCTGCCCGTGTCCGGCCTGCCAGCGTCCGGTCGACGCGTTCGACCGCGAGGACTGCGCCGCGCACAACGTCAACGCACTGGTCGGCGCGGTGCGGACCGTCCGCGAACGGATCCGCGCCGGCCGCCTCCGGGACTACCTCGACGGCCAGACGCGCCACGAGGGGTGGCTGACGGCGACGGTCCGGGAGTACGAGTCCGCCTACGAGTACGTCGAGCGCCGGACGCCGGTGTTCCGGACCAGTCGGATCACCGCCGCCACCGAGGACGCGATGCGGCGGGTCGAGATCCAGCGGTTCGCCGACCGGGTGACCTCGCGGTATCGGTCGCGGTTCGACGACCGACCGCTGGTCCTGGTGCCGTGTTCTGCGGCCAAACCGTACGGCGACTCCCAGAGCCACGGCCAGTTCCGCGACGCAATCGGCTACCGCGCCCACAAGGTGTCGATGACCTCGCCCATCGGCGTCGTCCCGCAGGAACTGGAGACGACCTACCCCGCCCAGCACTACGACGCCGTCGTGACCGGGCGCTGGTCGGCCGAGGAGTACGAGTTCGTCGCCAGCGTCCTCCGGCGGTACCTCGCGCGGGCCGACTACCCGCGAATCGTCGCCCACGTCCCGCCCGAGTACCGCCCCATCGTCGAACGTGTCGAGAGCGACGTCGACGCGCCGGTCGAGTACACAGTCGTGGACCACCCGACGACCGACGACTCGCTGTCGGCGCTGACAGAGACGCTGCACGGCGAACCGACCTACGGCAAGCGCGAACGCGAGCACAACACCCTCAGGGCCATCGCGGACTTCCAGTTCGGCGACGGCGCGGGCGACGCCCTGTTCGACGCCTTCGGCGACGTCGACCTGACCGGGCGCTACCCCCGCCTCCAGATCCGGGACGGCGAGGGGACGCAGTTCGGGACGATGGTGCCCCAGTACGGCCTGCTCTCCTTTACCATCGCCGGGGCACGGCGGTGGGCCGACAGCGACGCCCCCACGAAGCGCGTCGAGATCGACGCGTTCGTCCCCCACGGCAGCGTCCTCGCGCCGGGCGTCGTCGACGCCGACGCGTCGATCCGGCCCGGTGACGAGGTCCTGATCGAGGGCCCGGCGGCGTTCGCGGTCGGCCGCGCGAAGACCCACGGTGCGGCGATGGTCGGGTCCACGCGGGGCGTCGCCTGCTCCGTGCGTCACGTCGAGGAGCGGTAGGAAGTCCCGGGCGCCACGCGCGACGCCGCGAACCGCCGCGAGAGCAAGGTTCTTCTCCGCGGCGTCCGTCGATCCGACGTGTCCAGACGCGTCCCCGAGGCAGCGCTGGCGGTCGGCGTCCTCCTGTCGCTGTCGTTCGTCGCCTTCGTCGTCCTCGTCCAGGGCGCGGCGGCGCTGTCGGGGACCGCGCCGCTGGCGACGCTCGCGGTGGCCGTCGCCGTCCTCTACCCCTTCGCCGTCTGGTCGGTGTACCACTCAGAGGATCCGACCTGGGCGCTGCCGCCCGACGCCGTCGCCGGGGCCGCGGGCGTCACCGCGCTCCTCGCGCTCGCAGTCGGCACGCTCCGGTCGGCGCCGCTGCTTGGCGTCTCCGTCGCCGTCCTGACGGTACTCCCGCCGGTCGCGTACTGGGTGACCGCCGAGGAAACACGGCGGGTGCCCCCGCGGCCGGTTCTCGCTGGAGCTGGCGTCGCGGCGCTCGGCATCGTCCTGCTGGGCGTCGCCGTCGAGGGTCCCCTCGTGGCCGCCGTCGACGCACTCGCCGTCTTCCTCCCGGCCGTCGCGTACCACGTCCGTGCGGACGGGCGCAGGCTGGCGCCCGTGCCCACGCTCGGCCTCGGACTGGCGGGCGTGGCGGCCGTCGCTGGCGTCGCCGTCGCGCTCGGCGCCTCGACGTACGCCACGCTCGCGAGCGTCACGACGGTCGGCCTGGGGGCAGTTCTGGCGGCGTACGTGACCGCTCTGCGGTGAGGGTGGGAGTCGGACGTACCGAGGTGACCTGCACAACGGCTCCGGGTGGGAATGGAAGGGGCCGAGGGCTCGTCGGTTCCGACGAAGTAAGCACCGTAGCCGAACGGAGTGAGGCGAGGAGCGCAACGAGTCAGAACCGACGAGCGCGAGGGGGCTTCCAGGGCGGTAACAGTGCTGACGGCGCGGCTGGGGTCCGATACCCAAACTCCCCGTACCGTCCGCCCCGACTCACGAGGGCGTCAGGTGGACGTGGAACAGGCGCTCGCAGTCCGGGTCGCCACACACCGGGCACTCCTCCTCGACGGGGGCCTGGACGTACTCCCCGGCCGCCCCGGCGACGTCGATGACGCGGGAGCCGGCGGGTCCGAGTTCGTAGCCCGCCGCCGTGTCCCGGACGAAGTGCCGGCACAGCTCCGAGAGGTGGTAGTTGAAGCGGCCGGCGTCCCGCTCCCCGACGCGGTCCTTGAGGGTGCTAAAGGGGAGTGGCTCCTCGGCCGCGGCCAGTTCCCGGAGGATCTCGATCCGGAGTTCGTGGCCCAGCGCCGCGAGCGGATCGGTCGGATCGCGTTGTTCGGTCACGGCCGGTCGTGGCGGGCCGTCCGTGGTATATCTTCTGTTCTGTCAACTCTCTTTACGAAACGCGCTTCTCCGAACGGCCAAGTGGCCGCCGTCCGTCCCCGGTGAACGATGCGATCACCTCCCGACGCGGTTCGTGCTCGCCTGGCGCCGCTCCGGGACCGGGAGTTCCGCCGCCTGCTCGCCGGCCGGGGGGTCAGCGTCCTCGGCGACGGCCTGTACGCGGTGGCGGCGATGTGGCTCGTCTTCGAGTTGACCGGTTCCTCGGCGTACACCGGCCTGGCCGGGGCGCTGACGCAGGCGCCCGGCCTGCTGGCGGTCGTGACGGGGCCGCTCGTCGACCGCGTGTCGTTGCGCCGGGCGCTGACCGCCGCGGAGTTGCTCCAGGCGGCGTTCGTCCTGCTGGTTCCGGCCGCGGCCCTCCTGGGCCTGCTGTCCGTGTGGGTCGTGCTCGCGACGCTGCCGCTGGCCGCCCTCGGGAAACTGCTCGCGGACCCCGCACAGCAGGCGGCGCTGCCCCGCGCGGTCGACGACGACCAGCTCGTCCGGGCGAACTCGCTGTTCTCGGTGACGCGCCGGGCCGTGGACGCAGCCGGCCGTGGCGTCGCCGGCGCCGTCGTCGCGGCCGCCGGCGCGCTGGCGGCCTACGCCGCGAACGTCGCGACGTTCCTGGTCGCGGCGGCGCTGTTCGCGACGCTGTCGTTCCCGCCCCGCGAGCGCGATCCGGAGCCGCTCGAACTCCGCACCTACCTCGGCGAGATCGGGGACGGAGTCGACGTGTTGCGCGAGTCGGTCCTCGGGCGGATGGTGCTGGCGAGCCTGTTCGCGTCGGCGCTGTTCGGCGCCGCGCTCGCCGCGTTGCCGGCGTTCGCCGCGACGCTGGGTGGGGCGACGACGTACGGCCTCCTGCTCGCGGCGACGACCGCCGGGACGGTGTGTGGCTCCGTCCTCGCGCCGTTCGTCGACGACCGCCCGTTCGGCCGGACGACCGTCGTCGGGTTCGCACTTGCGGGCGGCTGCTGGACCGCCGCGGTCCTCGTCCCCGGCCGCCTCCCGACGGTCGCGCTGTTCGCCCTCGCGCAGGTCCCCGTCGGCGTGTACAACGTCGCGGTCCTGGCGACCCTTCAGGCCGGGGTCCCGGACGACACGCTCGGCAGGGTGTCCTCGACGGTCACGACCGCCTCGACGGCGGTGACACCGCTCGGGATGGTCGTCGGCGGCGTCGTCGCCGAACGGATCGGTCCGGCGACGGTGTTGCTGGCCGGCGGCGCCGGGACGCTCCTGATGGCCGGCTACTACCTCCTCGTCCCGGAACTCCGGCAGTTCGGCCCCCCGTCTGCCGTCGCCGACGGACAGTTCGCGGCGTAGCGGACTCGTCCGATTCTCACTTCGACGCTTCGTCCAGCCAGTCCGGGTCCGCGACGGTCGTCGACCCGACGTCGGTCACGGTGTAGGCGAACTCGACGACGACCTGGGTGCCGTCCTCGTCTGTGCCCCTCGCTTCCCAGGACTCGGAGCGCACGAGACCGTCCTCGTCGACGAGGACGACGTAGGTGAACTCGGTGAACTGCACGCCGGCGTCGGTGCGTCCCTGGCCGGTCACCCAAGACGTCCGCTCGTCGAGTTCGTAGCGGTGGACCTCGACGCCGTCGAACGTCTCGGTTCCCTGGTAGTCGAACTCCTCCAGCTCACCGGCGCCGTACAGTGCCGACCCGCCGAAGCCAAAGGACGCCTCGTCGTCGAACGGCGCCTCGCGAGCGGTGTACGACACGTCGTCGCCCTGCCCGGTCCGCTGGTAGGTCGTCCCGTCGGCGTGGAACGTCTCCATGGCGGTCTGGGTTTCGCCGTCCTCCGTCACGCGCATGCTGAACGCGGTTCGCTCGGCGTCGAGGTCCACGGCCGTGGTGAACACCGTCTCGCCGGCCGACTCACCGTCTTCTGCCGTCCGAAGTGCCCACGTCGTGGTGTAACTGCCGGCGGCCGCGAGTGCCGCGTCCGGGTCCTCGACCAGGTCCACGTCGCCGCTTGCCCCGTCTCCCGCTCCGTCACCGCCGCCGTCCGTCGACGGTAGCGCGCCGGTACACCCGGCGAGTGCGACGATCGCGACCACGAGTAGCGTCCGGAATCTCCCCCGTTGCATGGGGTACGTTGGCGAACGGAGGATATAGCCGTATCGGCGTGTCAGGCATTCACACGCCGATTTTCCCCCGACCCGGCGCCTCACGTGGCGGCCCACACGTTCGTGTCGGCAGAACGGGACTCTACCGACAAGGCCCCCGCTCAGCGGTGGGTAGCTGACTCCAGCCAGTCCTGTAGCAAGGCGCCGAACCCGACCAGCCCGACGAGGAACGCGACGAGTCCGCCGACCCCGGTCAGGACGAGCGCACCGTTGAGCAACGCCGCGATACCGAGCGGCACGAGCCAGCTCCGCCCGTCGCGGTGGGCCGACCACGAGCCGTCGGCGGTGGTCCCGTACTGGTCGCCGGTCGTCGACCGATCCCCGTCGCGCGCGCCGTCCCTGCCGCCGCCCGGATCGCGAGCGTCGCGGGGCCCCGTCGGCGTTCCGGACCCGGCGGCCGTCGACCCCTCGCCGTACTCGACGAGGTCGAACGCCTCGGCGATTCGCTCCGCGACGGCGAGGAAGGCGATCGTGGAGCCGACGGCCCACGCGACGTAGGCGACGATCAGGAACGGGATCACCAGCAGGATGCCGACCAGCGAGATCACGAGGAGGATCGCGAGCACGATCACCCCGCCGATCCCGAGTATCCCCCACAGCAGCGATCCGACCGGCTCGTCCCAGATCTCTGAGACCTTCCGCTCGGTGTACTGCGGTTTCAGCGCGATCAACAGCAGACCGACGATCAGCGTCGTCAGGACGGCGCTCCCGGCGCTCCCGCCGATCCCGGTCCCGAGGTCGACGTCGACGTCGACCCCGCCCCCGGGATCCGGGTCCGCCACCTGCGCGACCGCTCGCCGTGCGTACCACGTGAGGTCAGTGCTGTGCATACGGGAGGGCCGAAGTCATCTGTGAAAACGATACCGCCGGTTCGGCCCCGCCTGCCCGGATCAGGCAAGCGGCGTCCGCTCGACCACGGTCCCGTCGACGGTGGGGTACTGTTCGACGATCTCGCCGTCGTCGATGTCGCCCGCCTCGATCATCTCCTCCAGGAGCCACCAGGCGACCTCGACGTGGTCGGACTTGACGGTGTAGAACTCGTCGGGGACGCCCAGGTCCTCGAAGCGTCGGGGGTCGGTGTGGGTCTTGCCGTAGACGAGCGTGCCGTCGTCCGTGACCTCGTCGAACTCCCGGCGGAGATTGCGAGCCATGCGCTTCAGTCGGCGGCGGTGCTGGGCGGCGTCCTTGAACACGGAGGTACAGAAGTACACCTTCTCGTGGTCGCCCATCACGTCCAGAATCTCGTCGCGGTCACCCTCAACGGCGGACATGTGGCCCT
>CAZIVN010000161.1:0-6138 GCA_964542685.1 uncultured Halobacteriales archaeon | reverse complement strand
AGCACCCGCGCGAGCGAACGGAGTGAGCGAGCGCGGCCTTTTTCATCGAAGTTTTTGCCGCGAGCGGTTCGCGCCGACGGCGCGAACCCGAGCGGGAAAAAGTTCGTTAGTGGTCGTCTTCCCGCCACTTGTGCTCGCACTCGGTACAGACGAAAAACCGGGTCTCGCTCTCGTCGGCGGCGCGGATCTGTTGCATGTACCAGTAGGCCTCGTCGTTGTCGCAGTTGGGACACTGTGCCTCCGTCGACGGCAGGCCCTCGCCCTCGGAGTCGCTGACGTCGATGATCTCCCCGACCTCCTGTCCGTCGGTGACGACGTAACTCGCGTCCTCGTCGCGGGGCTTGCGGTGCCCGTCGGGACAGACCCACATCTCGACGCCGTCGACGTCCTCGCTTTTCATCATGGAACCGCAGTCGTCGCAAAACTCCATCTCTGACGCCGGTAATCGGTCGAGGTACGTAATACTGCCGAACGGCGGTCGCGGAGGTGGGGACGGGTTCGACGGCTACTCGCACCCAGAAGGCTTATGTCGGATCTTCGAAAACTGCCGCGGGGCGCGAGACATCGATTCCAGACCTGATGACTCTCTCGCGTCCTCTCGACGCCGTCCCAGCGGCCGCGCCGGGGTCGGCTCCGACTCGTGACGGAACACAGAAGTACCCCGTCCGCCGTAGGGGCTGGCGATGGCGCTCTCGGAGGAGGCACGCGAGCGACTCGCCGACATCGTCGAACTGCAGCCGACGAAGAACGGGGAGCTGGCGGACCGCTGGGGGATGGACGGTGGCAGCGAGGTCCACAGCTACCTCGAGGGCGAACTGGGGGAGTACTACTACCGCGACGACAACAGTCTGATCCGTGCGACGGCGGAGGCGGCGGACCTGGTGGACGTCGAACCCGGCGTCACGGGCGACGCGGAGTCGGGCGTCGACGGCATCCGCGTCCCGCGCCTCCAGGCGCAGGTGTTCGAGGTGGTGGCGGGGCCGGACGAGCGCTCCGACAGCGTCGTCGCGGTGTTGCACGAACTGCGCGACGCGTTCGACGTCGACCCCTCCACCGACGAGGTCAGGGACGCGCTGAACGCGCTCCGACGGAAGGACGTCGTCGCGGTGGAGTACCGGACGGTGCCGACCTACCGACTGTCCGTCGACCGCGACGCGGTGACGGTGTCCGTCACCGACGAGTAGGTCAGGGTGCGCCGGGGTCTTCCCCGTCGTCCGGCGGGTCCGGACGGCGGCGCTCGCGACGGGCGGCCAGCAGTTTCTGAAGCCGGGTTCCGGGCCCACCTTCGATCGGCCATCCCCTCGCTCGCCAGGTCGGTGGTTCGGGTTCGAACGACGGACACGACCCGGAACACTCCGCCGCGGTGGGGTGTTTCTCCTTCGCTCGGCAGAACGGTCTGAGCTGTCCGTCGGCACGGAGTTCGAAGTGGCGACAGTCCGGGCGCATCGTGTCGACGAACGAGCGCCACCCACGTTCGTAGGCGCGTTCGGCGATTTCCAGGCGCTTCTCGCGTTTCCACTCGGGGTCGACGTACTCGAAGCGGGCCGCGGACTGGTCGTGTCCGCCCCCGTCCGGTCGCTCAAGGATCCGGGTTCCGGGGTCGTCGACGGCGAGGCGACGGGGGTGCCAGGCCACGTCGGCGGCGAGCGCGTCGGGGTCGAGTTCCAGGACCCCGGCCTCGACGGGGACGTCCTCCAGGAGCGCCGGTGACACCCGGTCCGCCATCGCGCGGGTCGCGAGCCACACCTCGTCGGCCAGCCCCGTGGCGACGTCGTGTTCGAGTTGCGGGCGGAGCCGCCGGGCGGCGCTCGCGTCGAGGTCGGGTTTGTTCTCGATGGCGACGACGCGGCGCACCCAGTCGGGGTACGGCCACCGGCGACGAACCTGGAGGCGGTTGCCCGCCTTGCGGGTCTCGACGACGCCGCGGTCGGCCGCGCGGTGGACGGCCTCGCGGACGTACCGCCACGGGTACCCGGGATGTGGGAGTGCGTCGCGGTACCAGGCCCACTCCTCGGGCGCGTTTCGGACGACGTGCAGGAGGTCCGAGTCGAGGTGGTCGGGGCCGAACCGCGCTCGCGCGGTCAGGCCGGCGGGGTCACACTCGACGACGACGGTGTCCCAGCGGCGTCGCTCCGTGCCCAGCTGGCGGGCGACGACGACGGGGCCGTCGCGGTCGCCGTCGGGCGGCCACGCTCGCTCTGCCCACCCACAGACGCGCAACTCGAAGGCGAACTCGCTGTCGACGTCCACGTCAGTGGTCGGTCTCCTCGTTCAGGAACTCGTGGGCCTCCTCGAGAATCTCGCGAGGGCCGTCCTGCGTGATGGTGTTGATCGCCTGGTCGTAGTCCCGCCACTGCAGGTCCCGGTGTTCGTTCGACAGTTCCGCACTGGCCTCGAAGGACTTGGCAATGAACAGGTGGACCGTCTTGTGAATCGTGTTGCCGTTGGCCTCGAACACGTAGTCGTACTCCTCGCGGAACCCGTCGATCAGTCGGAACTCCTCGATGCCGGCCTCCTCCTCGACCTCACGGATCGCAGTCTGCTGGAGTTCCTCCGCGCCCTCGACGCCGCCCTTGGGGAACTCCCAGTCCCCCGGACGGCTTTTGAGGAGGAGGTACTCCCGCCGACCCCGGGTGTCCCGGAAGAGGATCGCACCCGCGCTCGTAGCTTCGACCGTCATTTGCCGGTATGTATCGGGGGAGCATTTAAATCAATATCGGAGAATGTTACTCGGCCCCGAGCAACAGCGGCGGGGTGGGGCGCGCCGATCCGACGACTGCCCGGGACACGACCGCACTCGGTGCGGAGGCCTGGACGTGGCTCCGCCAGTACAGAACCTTTTTCGCCACGTAGCACCCCAGACCGTTCAACATGACCTTCGTGACGAAACTCCAGCTCCAGAGCGGCGATCGACCGGTCCTTGACCGGGTCGTCGACGACATCCGCTCGACGTGTCGCCGGAAGGGGGCGGAGTTGACGGGGCCACACTCGAACCCCCCGAACTCGTACCGGGTGCCACAGTACACGGGACTGGACGACGACGCCGAGTACTCGCCCTGGGAGTACACGGTGTACGAGCGCGAACTCGAGATCCACGGGCACGACGACGTCGCCAGGGAGATCGCACAGCGATCCTTCCCCGAGTCCATCCACGTCGAAGTGGAGGTCGAACGCGTCGAACCGCTCGGGTAGCGCGGGTATCACGGGTCGACGGGGGAAAGGCGCCGGCAGGGCAGGGCCGAGAACAGACCATACAAGTGGACTCGCGGCGTTGTCACAGTATGAGCGTTCAGACGAGTCGGGAGTGGCTCGCGACGATCCGTCGAGACCTGCACCGCCACCCCGAACCGGGGTGGCGAGAGTTCTACACCACCGCTCGAATCGTCGAGGAACTGCGGGACATCGGCGTCGACAACTGTCACGTCGGCCCGGACGCACTCGCGGCCGGGGTCGCCGACGGCGAGGACCTCCGAATGGGGGTCCCGGACGACGAGGAACTCGAGGAGTGGTACGAGCGCGCCCGAGAGGCCGGCGCCGACGAGAGCGTCCTCGAGCGGCTGGCGGGCGGCTACACCGGTGCCGTCGCCGAACTCCACCGCGGCGAGGGACCGACCGTCGCGGTGCGCGTCGACATCGACGGCCTCCCAATCGAGGAGTCGACGGCCGACGACCACCTGCCGGCACGCGAGGGCTTTCGCTCCGAAACCGGCGCGATGCACGCCTGCGGCCACGACGGCCACGCGACCATCGGACTGGGGGTGCTGTCGGCGGTCGCCGACAGCGACTTCTCGGGGACGCTGAAGGTGCTGTTCCAGCCGGCCGAGGAACTGGTCGGCGGCGGCAAGGCGATGGCGAAGTCGGGCCACCTCGACGACGTCGACTACCTGCTGGCCGTCCACCTCGGACTGGACCACCCCACCGGCGAGGTGATCGCCGGCATCGACGGGTTCCTCGCGGTCGAACACGTCGCGGCCGCGTTCACCGGCGAGTCGGCCCACGCGGGCGGCCACCCGGAGCAGGGCCGTAACGCCGTCCAGGCGATGGCGACCGCAGTCGGGAACCTCTACGCCATCCCGCGCCACTCCGAGGGCCCCACGCGGGTCAACGCCGGTCGCGTCGAGGGCGGGACGGCCTCGAACGTCATCGCGGCCGACGCCGTCGTCGAGAGCGAGGTCCGGGGCGGAACGACCGAACTGAAAGACTACATGAGCGAGAAGGCACGCCGGGTCTACCGGGCGGCCGCCGAGGCCCACGACTGCGAGGTCGAACTGACGACCGGCGGCGAGGCGCCCAGCGCCGAGAGCGACGGGGCCGTCGTCGGGACGGTTCACGACGTGGCGACCGACGTGGCGGGCGTCGAGACGGTCACGCGCCGGGACGAACTCGGCGGCAGCGAGGACGCCACCTACCTGATGCGCGAGGTCCAGGAGCGTGGCGGTCTCGCGGCCTACGTCGGCGTCGGCACCGACCACCCCGGCGGTCACCACACCGCGACGTTCGACGTCGACGAGGCGAGCCTGGCGATCGGCGTCGACGTCCTGACGGGGAGCCTGCTGGACCTGGCCGAGCGAGCGCCCTGACACGGGCGACGGCCGGTGAGCCCGTCGTGTTCCCGGATCGCTGCCTTTTTGTTCCTGTCATCGTCTCTGAAACTATGGCGCGGAGTACGCACCGTCCGGGGACCGTCAGTTTCGCAGCGGGGTGGGCAGCCATCACGGGTGCCATCTGGCTGTTGCGCGGCGCCCTGGCCGGCGTGGGAGCGAGTCTGCTCGCCAGTCGGTCTGCGGCGCTCGGCCTGGCGGGCGGTCTGCTGGCAGTGCTGTACGTCGTCCTCGGGTTCGGCGCCCTCCTGGTCGCCGGTGGTCTCTACAAGATGACTTCCTGGGCACGGACGGTGGCGCTTGTCGTGTTCGGGGCGCTCACGGTGCTGAACCTCCAGTTGTTCCTGTCCGGCGACGTCGCAGCTCTCGTCGAAGTGGGCCTGGACGGCGCCGCGTTCGTCCTCCTGTTGGTCGAACGACAGGCGTTCGCCAGCGAGCGACCGGACGTCGACGAGGAGACCAGCGCCGTCGACATCGGGTCCTGAGCGCCGCCCCGTCGCCCGACGACCGCTCGACCGGCGCGGTCGCCGGCGGTCAGCCCTCGTCGACCAGCAGGTCCCTGTCGAGTTCGGTGAGGTACTCCGCGACCAGCGGGTCACCGCCGTCCTCGGGCAGGTCCTGGGCGTCCGCGTAACACTCCCGACAGAGCGGGATCACCAGTTGACCGACCGTCGAGACGTCGCGGTTCGACTCCAGGTAGTCGACCCACCCGCCCGGCGGGTTCAGCGACCGGCGGGGGTTGAACTCACCACAGCGTGCACAGCGCTTTGCCATGGACGGATCTGCGCGGTGACGGGACTTGAATCTCGGGGCTCCCGGTCGAGCACCGTTCTGTTCCGGACCGTCCGCCGAGTCGCTCGTGTTCGACACCGCGAGTATCGGAAAGACGACGAAAGATAGGAGAAGACAATCGATCAGTCGCGCGTTCAGTACTTCGGATCGGCGCCGGTCGTCTCGTAGACGTCGTCCATCAGGTCGTCGCGCCGGGACTGCCAGCCCCCGAAGGCCTCCGGGGAGGCGGGGTAGTCCTCGTAGTGGGCGAGCACGTCGTCGGCCACGTTCTTCGTCTTGTAGAGGTTCCAGATGGTGCCCCAGTGGCCGAAACTACCGATCGCGGTCCGGAGTTTCAGCGACAGGGGGACGGAGGTAGTGCCCTCGTACAGCGCTTCGGCGAGTTTCTCGCCGGGCAGGGCCGCCAGCAGGCCCATCAGGTCGTCGACGTCGATGGCCGTCGAGAGGATGTTGTACACGTCGAGGCTGGCGTAGCGAGCGCCGAAGTGGTCCATCACCCTCTCGTTGTACTCCCACAGGGCGTCCTCGGTGGGCCCGCCGTTCGCGATGGCGTCGACGATGGCGTCGCCCGCGTACTTGCCGCCGTAGGCGGCGCCGGCGATGCCGCCGCCGGTGGTGGGGTTGACGTGCCCCGCGGCGTCCCCGACGGCGACGAACCCGGGGGCGACCGCGGAGTCGTAGGGTCGTCGGGTCGGCAGCGCCGCGCCGAGCTTGTCCTCGACGGTGGCGTCCTCGAACTCCTCGC
>CAZIVN010000160.1:0-6144 GCA_964542685.1 uncultured Halobacteriales archaeon | reverse complement strand
ACCGGATCGACCCCGACGCCCGCATCATCTGGGGCACCTCCATCGACGAGACCCTCGAGGGGTCGATGCGGACGATGATCGTCGTCACCGGCGTCGACTCGCCGCAGATCTACGGTAACCCCGACGGCGAGACGGCCGGCACCCCGGCCGGCACCCCCGGCGGCGCCGGCGCCGCCGAGGTCGAGGACATCGACTACGTGGACTGATCCCGCGCGGTGAGGTGGCGGAACGGTTTTTATCCCCGTCCGCGTGGCGGCAGGTATGCAACGGAGAGCCCTCCTCGCGACGAGTGTCGCCGCTCTCGGATCGCTCGCCGGTTGCGTCGGCGCGTTCGGAAGCACGGTTTCTGCAGAGGTCTCCGAGACCCACGAGGTGAGTCCGGAGACGGTCGTGTCCGTCTCGAACCGCAACGGCGACGTGACCGTCGACCCGACCGACGCCGACGAACTCACAGTCACCGGCCTGAAGGAGGCCAGTTCGGAGGAAGCCCTGGACAGCATGTCCGTCGAGGTCACGACCGGCGAGCAGTTCCTCGTCGAGGTGACCTTCGAGTCGACCTCGGAGTTCGACGCGCGGTCGGTCGACCTGACCGTCGAGGTTCCCGACGGTGTCCGGGTCGACCGTGCCAGAACCGAGAACGGCGACGTCAACGCCGGCGGCGTTGCCGGCGACCTCGCGGCCGCGACGACCAACGGCGACGTGGAACTGCACGGCGTCGACGGCTACGTCGACGCGGAGTCGACCAACGGCGACGTGACCGTCCGGGACGCGACGGGTCTCGACGGCGCGCACTCGGAGAACGGCGACGTCGACGTCGACTGCCTGGCGATGCGCGGCGACGTCACGTGTCGGACGACCAGTGGCGACGTGACGGTGGCCGTCGGCGAGGACGTCTCGGCGACGGTGCGACTCGAGACCACGAACGGGTCCGTCTCCGTGGCGGACCTCCCGGTGTCCGTCGACGGCGAGCGACGGGGCTTCCTCCGCGGGCAGTTGCGCGGTGGGGGCGAGTCGACGCTCTCGCTGCGCTCCACGAACGGGAACGTCCGCCTCGACGCCGCGTGAGCGTCTCGCAGCCCCGTCGTCGAGGCCTGTGAGTGGGGTCGAGAGGTCGGGCCGGCCCGTCACGAGGGGTCGTCGGCCAGAACAATAGATATAGAAACCTCGGCGGTCAACCAGTGTCTATGCAAGTACCGACGGACCTGAACTCCTACGTGCGAGTGTTGAAACTCGCCAGTACGCCCTCGTGGGAGGAGTTCTCGCAGATCGCCCAGATCGCCGGGGCCGGCATCGTGCTGGTCGGCCTGCTCGGCTTTATCATCTTCCTCGTCATGAACTTCCTCGTCCCCGTCTAACATGCCCATCTACGCTGTCAAAACCACGGCCAGCCAGGAACGCACCGTCGCGGACATGATCATGAACCGCGAGGCCGACGAGATTCACGCCGCCCTCGCGCCGGACTCGCTGACCAGTTACGTGATGGTCGAGGCGGACGACGACGGCATTCTGACCCGCGTCCTCGACGACATCCCGCACGCCCGGACGATGGTCCCCGGGGAGTCCGACATCGCGGAGGTCGAACACTTCCTCTCGCCGAAACCCGACGTCGAGGGCATCGCCGAGAGCGACATCGTCGAACTCATCGCCGGCCCGTTCAAAGGCGAGAAGGCACAGGTCCAGCGCATCGACGAGAGCAAGGACCAGGTGACCGTCGAACTGTACGAGGCGACGGTCCCGATTCCCGTGACGGTGCGTGGCGACCAGATCCGGGTGTTGGATTCAGAAGAGCGCTGACGCGCTCTTCAGCTTCCCGTGCTCCTCGCAGTCGCTCACGGGAACAGCGAGGAGCGGTGAGCGGAGCGACCCGCTCCTCGAACAGTCGAGCGGTGAGCGAAGCGACCCGCTAGACAGTACGTTTCACCGGCACGTTCGTCAGGCTCCGCTGCGTCCGGACGAAACGCCCGTCTGCCCCCGCTCTGTCCGCCACGAGGGATCCGACGCTACACAGATAGCCCCCTGTACTTTGATAGTAGTACTACTTGTTCGTGATGCATGGCAGAAACGTCCGATCGGCGGGGGACGAGGGAGGGGACCGCGCCGGCCGACGCGTTCGCGCTACTGAGCAACGAGGTCCGCATCGACGTCCTCAGGGCACTGTTTCGGACGGACGGGCCCCAGTCGTACGCCGACCTGCGCGAGGCGGTGGCGTACGGGGGGAGCGGAAACTTCAACTACCACCTCCGGAAGCTCGTGGGGCACTTCGTGCGGAAGACCGACGAGGGATACGTGCTGGCGCCCGCCGGCGACAGGGTGATACGGATGGTCGTGGCCGGCACGCTCACCGGAGACGACGTGGGAGCGAACGCGCCACGAGAGTTCCCCTGCGTGCTCTGTGGCGGAGTCGAGAGCGCGGCGCCCGACCTGGCGGCGACGGCCGGGTGCGTGAACTGCGGCGGCGCGAGTCCGGCCGCCGCGTCGGGAGCACGGTCCCGAACGGAAGGGCCCGAGGCCCGACGGAGGGACGACCGCCTGCCGCCGGCCGACGACCGGGCGGTCGTCTACGGGGCACAACTGGCGGCGGTGCTGAAAGACGTCTGTCCGACGTGTCGCGGGACCACGTCGGTGACGATCGCCCCCTGTCCCGACCACGACGACGGTGCGGACCAGTGTGGGGTCTGTGGAACCTGGTTCGCGGCCTGGGCCCGCGGCGAGTGCGAGCGGTGCTCGTTCGGCCTCCGGTTCCCGGCCGCGCTGGCAGCGCTGTACGATCCGTCGGTCGTCGCCGCCGTCGCCGACCGGGGTGTCGACACGTCAGTCCCCTTGCTCCCAGAGATGGGGCCCCGTCGGGTCGACGGCCAGGAGATAGACGACGCGGTGGTCGCGACCGATCCACACCACGTCGCGGTGACGCTGCCGCTGGGCGACGGGACGCTGACGGTGCGACTGGACGAGACGCTCGACGTGCAGTCGGTCGACCGTTCGGACCCCGACGCCTATCAGTCAGATTAGGGTAATCGGCTACTGCGAACCCTTATGCAGGAACCGCGTGTGGATGTTGTGAGATGGGGCGGCACCCGGTGGGGCACCGGACGGGGTCGACGACTGCGACCACCTTGTCGGGGCCCACGTCGGTAGACGCGACCGGCCGTCGCCGACGGCGAGCACCTGCCACGGCCGGCACACTGGGGGCACGATGAGCACGACAGCACCCGATCGGTCGGGGAACGCCCGCAACGCGGTCTGTCTCGCAGTCCTCGTCGTCGTGAGCGTCGTCGCCGGCCTCCCCGTGCCAGCGGCGTCGGGCACGAGTGACGTCGGTGTGGACGCGGGCGGGGGAGCACCGGCCGCCAGCGACACGACCGATGGCACGGTCCGGGCGATCGAGACGTGTACCGTCATCGAGGAACCGGGCCGGTACGAACTCGTGACCGACCTCAGCGGGTCGACCAGTGCCTGCGTCGTGATCGCCGCCAGCGACGTCCACCTCGACGGCGCCGACCACACGATCGAGACGGACTTCGAGGGCGCCGCCGTCACGGTCGTCGGGACGGACGTCTCGAACGTCACCGTCGAGAACGTCGTGATCGACGACGTGCTCGAAGGGATCAGGGTCGGCGTTCGCGCCTCGAGTTCGGTCGAGGACCTGACGCTCCGGAACAACGAGATCGACAGTCGCACGGCGGCGATCAACGTCACGGTGTCCGGGAGCGCGACCGACGCGACCGTCGGCGACGTGACGGTAGCGAACAACGACATCGAGGGCGGGAACGAGGGCGTCCTCGTCGAGATCGAGGAGTCGGGCTGGACCGTCCACAACCTCTCGGTTCGTGACAACGACGTCCGGAGCGACGACGAGGGCGTCGACGTCACGGCGTTCGGCGACGACGTGGCTGCGCGGGACTTCGAGTTCCGGAACAACACGGTCGACAGCGGCGACCACGGGATCGAACTGATCGCCGACGGGACCGGCGAGAGCGTCACCGGGATCGACGTCGTCGGGAACGACGTTCGGTCGGAGATCGGCTACCGTTCGGGCGCCCCGGTCCGGATCGTCGCGAACGATCCGAACCAGGACGTCGACGTGACCGTCGCGGACAACCGACTGAACGCGACGGACACGGACGGCGGCAACCAGGGGGTCTTCGTCTGGGCGGACGGGGACGGGACCGAGGCGACCGCCACCGTCACCAACAACACCGTCGGCCCCCTGACCGGGCAAGCGCCCCCGGACACCGGAATCAGGTTCAGCGTCGACGGCGAGAACCAGAACCTCGACGTGACGGTCCGGAACAACACCGTCGCCGGCGCCGACCAGGGAATCGAGCTGGGCGCCGGGCCCTTCAGCGAGGACTCGACGGTGCGCTCGACCATCGCAGACAACGACCTCACCGCGCCCCGGGGCATCGAGGTCGAAGTCGACGGCCCCGGCAACGACGTCGACCTCGCGGTCGAACGCAACCGCCTGGACGTCACGAGCGCCGGGTTCGAACTCGACGCCGACGACGACGGCGTCGCACTGACGGTGACGTTCGCCGACAACGTCGTTCCGAACGGGACCACGGGCGCCGACCTGGGGATCGGGACCGGCGGCGAGGTCGACGTCTCGTTGACCGGCAACGAACTCGTCGTCGACGGGGCCGCGGTCGTCACCACCGGCCCCGTCGACGGAATCGTCCTCCGCGAGAACCTTCTCGACGGCGGACTGTACGGAGTGCGCAACGACAACACGACCAGCGGGTACGTCGACGCGCGGAACAACGACTGGGGGTCGCCCGACGGCCCGGACAGCGACGGCCCCTACGCGGACCCGGTCACTCTCACCCTCGCCGACGGCAGCGGGAGCAACGTCACCGAACTGAGCGACGGCGTCTCGAACGTCCGGTTCGACCCGTGGACCGGGAAGTCGGACACCGGCGCCGAACCGATCGAGGGCTGTACGGTGATCGACGAACCCGGCCACTACGAACTGACCGGGAACGTCACCGACGAGACGAGCGAGATCTGCATCCGGATCACCGCGTCGAACGTCACGTTCGACGGCAACGGCTACACGATCGACGGGGTGAATCAGGAGGGTGCTACCGCCGGGATCGTCGTGGGGGCGAGGCCGGCGACCAGCGTCTCCTGGGGACCGAGCGGTCTGGGCGAGGGCGTCGAGAACGTCACGGTGCGCGACGTGCGACTCGTCCGCTGGGGCGCGGGAGTGCGCCTCGAGAGCCCGGTCGCCCCCGTCACAGACGTCACGCTCGACGACGTCGGCACCGACAGGTCCTTCGGCGGCATCATCCTCAACCGTGGGACGAACGTAACGATTCGCGACAGCGTCGTCCGGAACGCGTCGAGCACGGGGATTCTCGTCTTGCAGGCCACCGGGACGACCGTCCGGAACAATCGGGTGATCGACAGCAGTTTCGGCATCGAGGTCGACGACCTCGCGTCGAACACCGTCGTCAGGGACACCGTCGTCGTCGGCAGTGACCGGGGCGGCATCGTGATCACCGGGTCCGACACGGTCGTCCGGAACAACACCGTCCGGGACAGCGAATCGGGCCTGCGGATCCGCGGGTTCAACATGGAGAACGCCACCGTCGTCGAGAACACGATTGCCCAGAATCTCGTCGGGATCCAGGTCGGTCCGTTCGTGGGGGGGTCGTCGTTCCGGGACAACGTCGTCCGAGGCAACGCGGTCGGAATCCTGCTGAACGGGGCCCAGAACCACACGTTCGCGGGGACCACCTTCGAGGGCAACGGTGGCTGGTCCGTGCGAGCCATCCCCTCGAACGACGACGACACCGACCAGTCGGCCATCAACAACACCTTCACCAGCGTCACGTTCGCCGACACGGGTGGCACGTTCACCTTCGAGGTCAGGGACGCCGCGCTCCGGCCCGCCGTCGAGTTCCCGTCACCGCCCGACGGCACCACCGACGTCGGCGTGTTCGTACGGGCGACCAACACCAGCGACGCCGGACGGCTCGACCTGACGGTGACCTACGACGAGGCCGCGGCGTCGGACGTCGACGAGGAGACGCTGTCCGTCTGGGGCTACGACGGCGAGTGGACGGATCGCGGTGGGAGCGTCGACGGGACGGCGAACACCGTCTCGAAGACCATCACGTCGTTCTCGACGTTCGCACTGCTCGG
>CAZIVN010000159.1:0-6190 GCA_964542685.1 uncultured Halobacteriales archaeon | reverse complement strand
ACGAGGCCCAGGAACACCACAACCAGATGATCGAGGCCTACCGCGAGGCCGACGACATCCGTGACGAGGCCGACGAGATGCACGAGAAGTTCGTCGAGGCCCAGGAACTGGCCGACCGCCACCACGAGGACTTCGTGCGCGTCCAGAAGCGCCTGCGCGAACTGGACAAGAAGGAAGAGGAGGAGAAGAAGTCCGAGCGCGACAAGAAGCGCGAGGAAGTCGAGCAGGAAGCCGAGGAGATCTACCAGCGCTTCAAGGAAGGCGAGACGCTCGACACCGAGGACCTGATGAAGCTGCAGAAGGCCGGCCGGCTGTAGACCCTCCCGTTTTCTCTGCGGTTCTCTCCGTTTCGACCCACCCCGAGCCGAAACGCCGATGAGCGTCGGCCCCGCAGGACCCGCCATGTCAGACGGGGACCGCTCTGCGAACGGGGGGCACGACGACCTGCTGTCGAAACTCGACTCACACGACCTCGCTCGCGCGGTCGACACGGTCGACGCGAGCGACGGCAGCGCGTTCGCCGTCGACCCCGACGCCGACCCCGACGAGACATTCCCACAGTCGGTCGCCAGCGGCGGCCCCACGTCGACCGGCGTCATCCTCTGGACGCGAATCGACCCCGACGCCTTCGGCCCGTCGGTGCCACTGGGGGTCCAGGTCGCGACCGACGAGGCGTTCGAGGACATCGTCTACGACGGGGTCGTCACCGATCCGGAACCCATCCGGGCCCACGACTACACCGTGACGGTCGACCTCGACGGACGTCTCTCGCCCGACAGCGAGTACGCCTACCGGTTCGTCTACGACGGCGTGGCCTCCCGGACCGGGCACTGCCAGACGCTCCCTCGGCCCGACGCCTCGCCGGACTCGCTCCGGGTGGCCGTCCTCACGTGTCAGAACTACCTCAACGGCTACTTCCCGGCGTTGCACTACGTCGCCGAGGAGGACCTGGACTTCGTGATCCACCTCGGCGACTTCATCTACGAGTCCGACGCGGGCGAGTTCAAGGGACTGGGGTCGTACGACTACCCGGGACGCTCGCTGTCGTTGCCCAGCGGCCACGACCGGGTCAGGGAACTGGCGGACTACCGGTACCTCCACCGGACCTACCGGACGGACCGATTCCTCCAGGAGGCCCTGGAGGCACACACGCTGATCCCGGGATGGGACGACCACGAGATGGTCAACGACGTCTACTGGGATCACCGAACCGGTGCGCCCGCCGGCGACCACCCACGGGGGGACGACCCGGAGTTCATGACGGAACTCGTCGCCGACGCGATGCACGCGTGGTGGGAGTACATGCCGGCCCGCGTCGAGTACGACCCGAACGGCGACTCTCTGCAAGAACGGTTCGAACTCTGGCGGTCCGTGGAGTTCGGCGACCTCGTGACGCTCGCGCTGACCGACGAGCGCCTGTTCCGGGACCCGCCGCGGGAGGCGATTCCGACGCCGGACAACGTCGGCCCGCACCGTGAGCCACCGGGGCGGACGATGCTGGGCGACCGCCAGCGCGAGTGGCTGGTCGAGACGCTCACCGAGAGCGAGGGCCACTGGACGGTCTGGGCGGACGAGGTGCTGACGATCCCGTTTCGCGTCGGTTCCGGGCCGCTGTCCCTGTACCCGGTCCAGGATGGGTGGGACGGGTACACCCGCGAGCGCCAGCGCATCGCCGAGGCCGTCGCCGCCGCCGAGGTGGACAACTACGTCACGCTGAGCGGCGACATGCACTGCTACATCGCGGGGTACAAGCAGACGTCGTACCCGGGCCGGGTGACCGGCGGCGAGGGCGTCGCACAGGGGGAACGCATCGGCGTCGAGTTCATGACGCCGGCGATCACCTCGCTGAACGCCGCCGAAGCGTTACACCTCACCCGTGGGCTCCGCGGGCGCGTGACCGAACCGCTGACCTCCTTCCTGGTCGAGGCGATGAACCCCCACATCGAGTTCTTCGACAGCCACAACTGGGGGTACTCCGTCGTCGAGTTCACGCGCGACGACTGTACCTACGTCGCCTACGCCGTCGACAAGACCGACGACTCCCCCGACGCGGACCGCTCGGTCCTGACCGCCTACCGCGTGCCCGACGGCGAGGTGCGCCTCGAGGACGTGACCGCCCGCTACCGGACGTAGGTGCGAGCCTCCTCGGCACCACGGGGGGCGGTCTGGCGGTGCGCTGCCGCGAGCGAGGGGTCGCCGTTTCACGCGCTCGACGTATTGATAAAAGCACTAGTGTCGGCTCGCCCTGGGTAGGAGGGATGGTATCTCTCACAGCCCTGAAACGGCTCGGTATCGTGCTCGTCGGGACCGTCGCCGCGGCGGTCGTGGCGGTCGCGCTGTTCGGCCTGGTTCCCCAGCGGACCGGACTGGGCGCACTGGAAGTGCTGTTCGGCGTCCTCCTGTTCGTCGGACTGGTCGTCCTGAGCGCCCGCATCGCGGGCAACGCCGTCTCGGACTACGACGTCGCGGAGGTCGAAGTCGACGACGTCATCACCCGCGACGGCGGCGGCGGTCCGAATCCGCTCGGTGGCGGCGGCGTCTCGGCGGACGACGTCGTCGACCAGATCGAACGGGCCGACGAGGACGGCACCGCCGAGGCGCTGATCGTGAAGCTCAACACGCCCGGCGGCGCGGTCGTCCCGAGCGAGGACATCCGGACGGCCGTCGAGGACTTCGACGGCCCGACGGTCGCCTACGCCGAGGACATGGCGGCGAGTGGCGGGATGTGGATCGCGAGCGGGGCCGACGAGGTCCACGCCCGGCAGGCGTCGCTCGTCGGGAGCATCGGCGTCAACGGGACGCAACTCGGCCGGGAGGGCCTGGCCGAGAAGGCGGGGCTGGACTACCGGCGGTTCGTCGCCGGGGAGTACAAGGACACCCCCGCACCGTGGCGCGAACTGAGCGAGGACGAGGTCGAGTACTTCCAGGGCCTGCTCGACGAGTGGTACGACATGTTCGTCGACACCGTCGTCGAGGGCCGAGGGGTCGACGAGGAGTTCGTCCGCGACACCGAAGCGCGGATCTACTCCGGCGAAACCGGCCACGAGATCGGACTGGTCGACCACTGTGGCCCCCGCGAGGAGATGGAAGACCGGCTCGCAACCCGGATCGGCGTCGACGAACTCGACGTCGAACCGTTCGAACCGGAACAGGGACTGGCAGACAGAGTCAGCGTCGGCGCCCAGAAGGTCGCGCTGGCGTTCGGAGCCGGTATCGCGAGCGTCGTCGCCGGCGACGACGCGCCGAACATCCGGATCTGAGGTCGGACGGACGCGGTCCGGACGACGGTCAGACTTTTGTTCCCGTCCCGACTTGCACCTGGTAGTGACCACGCTCGTCGTCTGTGTCGACCGGACCGACGACATCGGTCGGAAGACGGGACTCTCGACACCGGTCGCAGGCTGGGAGGCGGTCAGGTCGCTGGTGACCGACGTGGGTCTGGCCGACCCCGAGGACTCCTCGGTCAACAGCATGCTGGAGGCCCTCCGGGTCGCGCGTGACCTCCGGAACGACGGGGAGGACGCCCTCGTCGCGGTCGTCTCCGGCGGGGGCGGGGACTCGGTGGTTGGCGCCGACCGGTCGGTCGCCCAGCAACTGGACGACCTCATCGACCAGTACGACCTCGACTCGGCTATCGTCGTCATCGACAGCGCCGGCGACGAGCGCCTGGTGCCCATCGTCGAGAGCCGGGTCCGGGTCGACAGCGTCGACCGGGTCGTCGTCCGGCAGGCACGGGACATCGAGTCGACGTACTACCTCCTGAAGCAGTTCCTCGCCGACGAGGAGTTGCGCCAGACGGTCCTGGTGCCGGTGGGGTTCGCGCTCGTCGTCTTCCCCATCCTCGCACTCGCGGTCGGGCCGGCGGTGGGGCTGGCGACGATCACCGCCGCGACGGGGCTGTTCCTGCTGTACAAGGGCTTCGCCGTGGACGAACTCGCGAC
Organism: uncultured Halobacteriales archaeon; assembly: GCA_964542685.1. Classification (GTDB taxonomy): domain Archaea; phylum Halobacteriota; class Halobacteria; order Halobacteriales; family Natrialbaceae; genus CAZIVN01. The sequence continues at coordinate 2,249 of CAZIVN010000159.1, read as the reverse complement.
GGCCTTCGCGGGCCAGCTCCGCGAGGCGGTGTACTCCGGGCAGGTGTCGGTCGTCACCTACGTCGTCGCGGCGGGCCTGACCGTCGGTGGGCTGTTCGCGGGGTTCCTGGGGGTGTCCAGGCTGGCCAGCGACGAGGTGCTGCTACAGGTCGCGCAGTTCGCCTACGACAGCGTGCCGTGGGTGGCGACGGCGGCGCTTGCGGCCTCTACCGGACGACTCCTGGACGAGGCCATCCAGCACGAGGAACTGCGCGCGTCGTACCTGAACCTCCCGTTCGTCGTCGTCGCGGTCGGCCTCGTCGTCAGGGGCTTCTCGGGGTACTTCCTCGAACGCGGCGACGTGCTCGGCCCCCTGACGGTGCCCGAACTGGCACTCGGCGTCATCGAGGTCCAGCAGTTCGCCGTCGACCGCGGCCAGCGACTCGCGCTGTTCGTCGTCCTCGGAATCCTCGTCAGCGTCGTCGGCGTCCGGGTCGCGTCGTACCTGGGCGGGTCGGCCGTCGACACGCCCGAGACGGACGTCCCGACCGACGACGAGTCCGGCGAGTCCGGTTCCTGACGCCGGTCCGAAGTCCATATGTGCGCTCACGACCTTCCGAGCGTATGACCGACGGCGCGTGGGTGAGCCTGTTCTCCGGCGGGAAGGACTCCTCGTGGGCGCTGTACCGGGCCCTGGAGTCGGAGCGACCCGTCGAGCGACTCGTGACCGTCCACCCCGGCGACGACTCGTACATGTACCACACGCCCGCGACGGATCTCGCGGCGCTGGCCGCAGAGAGCGTCGGGATACCGCTGGTCGAGGTGGATCCGGACGACCTGGGTGCCGAAAGGGCGACCGACAGCGGCGCCCAGGGCGACAGCGAACTCGAACCGCTGGAGGCGGCACTCGAAGACCTCGACGGTGACCTTCCCGGCGGCCTGGCCGGCGTCACCGCCGGCGCCGTCGAGAGCGAGTACCAGACCGGTCGGATCCAGGGGATGTGCGACAGACTGGACTGTTCGTTGTTCGCGCCGCTGTGGCAGGAGGACCCCCGCGAACTGGCCGACGCGATGCTCGACGCTGGCTTCGAGATCGGCATCGTTCAGGTCGCCGCCCGCGGCCTCGACGAGTCGTGGCTCGGCCGGACGCTCGACGCTGACGCGCTGGCCGACCTCGAGTCGCTCAACGACGAGTACGGCGTCCACATCCTGGGCGAAGGCGGCGAGTTCGAGACGCTCGTGACCGACGGCCCCCATATGGAGCGGGCGATCCGACTCGACGCGGAGCCGGTCTGGGAGGGCACCCGGGGGCACCTCCGCATCGAGGACGCCTGGCTGGCGGAGTGACCGTCCCGTGCGGGTTCGGTCGTAGCCGTGCCGTACGGGTGTCGTAGAACCGTTCGGAGCTCGGTAGATACAGACGAATAATCTACCGCGGCAAGCCACTACCTATCTACAGACTGAAAGGAAACTCGTGCAAGATATAGAAGCTTACACTGTCGGACATACTCACTTGAAGAAATTCGACGGTACAGGCTGTCGAATTCCTTCACGTAGTTGTGTCCGACAGTATCGGCTGCGTACACGTGTCGAAGTCGAGGGCGCGGCGGGAGTGGGATGGAGAGAAACACCCCGTTGAATGATTCGCGAGCGATGCCGTCTTGTGCCCGAACAGAAGGCATTGATCTTGTGTGATACCCATCCATGACAAGGCTTCGCATAGGTAAGTATGTTGCATTTCACCCGATTGCTCAAAAAAATGCTATCGATGACAGCCGTCGCCGCTCTCCCCGCAGAACGAGGTGTCTACTCATTGGTTCGGTCGATACGACTTCGTCGACTTGACTCACGCCACTGCAACGTTCGCGCCTGCCATCTTGCACGGCGCTCAGAGCACTATCTAAAACTGGTAAGAATCCTGGCGGTCAATTCGCGCACATACAATTATATTGTCGGACATACGCACTTGAAGAACCCCGACGGCCCGTCCCGTCGAATTTCTTTATACGCGGAACAGGCGCAATACCACGCCCACGGCGTGGATACGCGCCGTCACTCCGGGCAACAGATCACAGTTCAAACGGCTGCCCTGATACGGTTCAGTTTCATTCATTACCGGTGATCGCCCGTACGGTACTGGCGATCACCGGTAAACAGTGAAACTAAACCGTATGAGTTTCCCACGGAGACGGTTAACTGACAGGCCGCCGTACGGTGCGGTAGGAATCGGTCGGAACGGAGCGGATTCCGAACCGTCCTTCGGAGGCGGC